>JAJYGE010000153.1 GCA_021785155.1 Planctomycetota bacterium | reverse complement strand
AGGACGTGCCGGTGCCACAGCAGGTCCGGCCCCAGACTCATAATGAAAGTCAGCAGAGCGGTGGCCACAAGAAGTTTGGCGGTTCGTGTTTTCCGAAACTCCCATGCAAACAGCCCGGAGATAATAATCAGTGGAAGGCCCAGATAGCTGCCCTGCTCGGTAATATTACCGTTAAAGTTGGCGGAATAAGGGGAGAAATAAGCGCCCAACAGGGCGGTGAGTTTGGTGGGAATAACAAAATTGGCCAGATCGGCGGAGAATTCTCCAGGCTTGAATATGGAATGTTCGATATGTGAAGAAGCATGGAGCATCACCCAGAGCCACGGGCTGACCACCGCCGCACAGACCATAAGGGCCAATGCTGTAAGCTTTATCAATTTGGTAAGTTTGGTGCGGCTTTCACCCGGACCCGCCAGAGTCCACGCCAACAAAAGTGCGCTACCGCCAAACAAAATCGTTGTCGCCAGGATCTCAAGGCTGATGCCGAACTGAACAATAAACGCCGCCGCGGCTCCCATCAGAAATTGCCGGGAACTCATCCGCTGCTTAAAAAATCGCAAGCCTATCCAGACCAAAAATGGTAAAGCCCACGTCGCTGCCAGGAACAGGTGCGCCAGGAGCTGCGCCATGGCATAGGATGAAAATCCGAAGATAAATCCACCTATCAAGGCACCGAAAAAATCAGCCTTCAGTTCACGACATAAAAGGTAGGCGAAGAACGCGTTGAGCGCCGGAGTCAGAATGGCCAGCACATTGTACGTAACCAACGGACCAAATGCCGCGGTAATCGGCCAAAATGCGATCCCCATCAGCGGTTCGCCGTTGGCCCAAGTCAGATTCTTCGCATAAGGCCACCAGAGTATATGGCAAATAAACGGATTTATCTGGTGCGTTATGGCATAAGGCCACCAGCGAAAAAACCAGATCTCGATAATCGCATCCGGGGGCTTTTTTGTGGCGATCAGCCGCGTTGCGATCTCGAAATGAATCGGAATCAGCAGCAGCGAGGCGCACAGCAGATACAGTACCAGCGCCAGGAACGTGCAATGGCGTTGGGCCCAATTGCGTATTGACGGTGCGCTGTTGCCGACGGTACGTTCACTTGGTGGCAGTGGAGTCATATCGGGCGCTCAAAAGAACAGCGTTAAACCAACTTAACAAAAGTGTCAGCATCATAGCGTCGCTGCCGCAATTGTGCAGCGCCAGATTTTAATACCGTCAGCGGTGGGGCCTGTGACAGATTCTGCCAGGTCTCTCGGGGCCAAATCCTTAACTTTTTTACGCCGTTGCGCATTATCCCTCTTATTGCAATCCTATAGCCTTACCGAAGTACAGTTCAGACCCGCTGAACAAGGTTCTTTGACAAATAAATAACATGCCGCCACAGTGATCGCGGAAAAGAATCCTGAACGACAACCGGCACACACTGTTGCCACGCAACCCTGTTGTTCGTTGACCGTTGCTTGTTGCCGGTATGTGCTCTACTGCTCAACTTTCTCCTGTTCCACTGCTCTCGGCCGCCGCCCCCCCTGGGGCCAAAAACATCTTGGGCATCTGGGGCAAGTTGAACCAAACCAGCCAAAATCAACGCTTCCATCAACTTGCGCAACTTGGGCAACTTGCCCCCCGAACTTGAGCATCTTGAGCACCTTGAAAGTCGCAAGGTCTTCTAACTCCTAACTCCTAAATGCTGGCGGTGCCGCCGCGTTGCAGAAGTGGCCACAGGCCCCCTGTCGATTTAACCCCGTTTTGTGCGAGTCCACCCCTCTTTTTAGAGCGCCAGGGCCAGTTGCGAGCAAGATTTTTGATTAAATCAACAGACCCCTCGCCGGGACTGAAACAGAAGCCGAACAACTTCACCGGCGGTCACCTGTTCGCCTGATCTCCTGAACAAAGTCATTTTGGCCGTGGGCTAGTGCCCTGTTCCATCCGTAATTACGGGTGGAACAGGGCACTAGAATGGGGATGGGAAATTTGAGACTTCAATTTTCAGATTGTGCAGCGGGATGGGGTGTCCCGGTAAGCTGGTTGGAATGTATTGCCACACCCCTTCGCCATCGCCTTGCCGACGGCCAAAATTCCTGCGCATCATTGTTCATGCTATTTTGTCGCGATGTCTCAACATAAAAGGCCGCGTGATATCGGAAAGTTTATTTAATTGACAAGTCCACTATAATAAATGGCGCGTTCGCGGATGGTCGCGGCATCTTGGCGTTCTGATGGAGATTCCTGGCGATGGCTGGAATGACAATTACTGAAAAAATCATGGCCAAACATTCGGGCCGTAAATACGTTCAACCCGGTGATAATATCTGGGTCGACGTGGATATTCTTATGACACATGATGTTTGCGGCCCGGGGACCATTGGCATATTCCATGAAAAATTTGGCCGCACCGCCAAAGTTTGGGACAAAGAACGCGTGGTGATTATTCCAGATCACTACATTTTCACGGCAGATCAGAAATGCCACCGTAACGTGCAGATTCTAAGGGACTTTGTGCGCGAACAGGGGCTGAAGTATTACTATGATCCGGAATTTGTGAAAAATGAACTGGGCATGCCCAATCCGTATTTAGACCCCAACAAAACCACGTACAAGGGCGTATGCCATAAGGCCTTACCCGAAGAAGGCCATGTGCGCCCCGGGGAGATTCTTCTCGGCACGGATAGCCACACCTGCACCGCCGGTGCTTTCGGGCAGTTTGCCACTGGTGTGGGCAATACCGATGCCGCGTTTACATTAGGCACTGGAAAGACGTGGCTGAAAGTACCGCCTACCATGAAATTCAAATTTCATGGCGAAATTCCGCCATACCTCACGGCCAAAGATTTAATTCTTTTGGTCATCGGTGACATTGGCGTGGCGGGTGCCACCTACAAGACCATGTACTTTGCCGGCGAAGGAATCAGTTCCTTAACGCTGGAAGATCGCATGACATTGACCAATATGGCCATTGAAGCCGGTGGCAAAAATGGCGTTTGTGATGTGGATGAAAAGACGTTGCAATATGTGCGCCACCGCAGCCGCATGAAGAACTGGGATGTTTTCACCGATGATGCCAATGCCCAATATTGTTATGAGAAACAGTGGGATCTTTCAACCATTGAACCGCTGGTGGCCAAGCCGCATTCTCCCGACAATCGGGATACTGCCCGCAATTGCCGGGATGTAAAAGTGGATCAGGCCTACATCGGCAGTTGCACCGGTGGCAAAATAACAGATATGATTTTCGCCGCCAGCATTCTTAAGGGTCGGCAGGTGAAAGTTCCCACGTATGTGGTGCCGGGTTCCACCGAAGTACATTCCGACATGAAGCGTCTGAATCTCGTGGGCGCGGAAAAAGGCCCGAATGAAAAAAGCGTGGAAGATATTCTCCTTGATGCCGGATGCAAAGTCGGCCCCAGCGGGTGCAGCGCCTGTCTCGGAGGCCCACCGGATACCTTTGGCCGCCTCGGTGGCACCGAAGTATGTATCAGCACAACCAATCGTAATTTCCCCGGTCGCATGGGATCCATGCAGGCAGCGGTGTATCTGGCAAGCCCCTTAACCGTGGCCGCCAGCGCATTGACTGGCCATATCACCGATCCTCGGGACTATGTGGTTGCGCCGATTATGACCGGCATGGCCGGGGTGTTGTAATTACCATGACATCGGGATCGTGACATTCTTGGGTGTAAATGTTGAGGACCACCGCAATTGCCACAACTGCGCAAGTGGAACGGTGTGTGCCGAGCCATCGGTGAACGAAACATTCACCTGCCCTATATGCCGGTTGATACAGAATATCCCCATGTCATCCTTACTGCTTAAAGTGGAATTACCGTACTGAAGGTTTGCAGGCACTGGATCAGGTGACAAGGGCGAGCCGTCCACCCAGATGGCGTCCGCAAAAAGAGGCTGGCTGGCCAGCAGGTTGCCATTCTGAACACGCGGGTCAAAGGCTGGTGGTGCGCCTTGAACATAGGTGCCCCGGCCATTGTTATTAAACGCTCCGTCGGCGACCATCACGCCGCTTAAATTGTATTTTCCGCGGATGGAAATCCCCTGGCCCGCATACAGGCCGCCATTAATGTTCGTCTGGCCTGACATATTGATATTTCCCAACACCACAAGGTTGATACTGGCGGTGCCTGATCCGTTGGCCGGGAAATGCCCGGATATGGTGACATCGCCGGAAACAAGCAGAGTGCCGCTGCCGATTATTTGAATCTGGCCGCTGGGCGAAAAATTACCGTTAATGATCTGATAAGGATTTTGGGTAAAGTCGAGGACTTGTGGGCTTGTTACGGTCGTGGGATTGTCGCTGGTTTGAATCTGCTGAAATATTTCACTGACACTCGGTGGTTGTATACCGGGCATATTTGGAATCTGAGAGCCGCTGATATAAACATTCCCATTGGCGGTAATATTTCCCCCGGCGGTCAAATTGCCGTACACGCTGACGTTACCATTGGCGACAATACCGCTGGCGGATGCAACATCGCCATGGAACGTCTGATTACCGCTGAGATTTACAAAACCGAAACTTGAAATACCGGATATGTTATTTCCAGGGTCTACATAATTATTCAGGCCATAACTGGAGGTCGTTCCGACCGCCCAGGGATAACCTGGCGGATGCGGTTGGGCGGACATGTTCACAACGCCCCAGGCCAATGACGCCGTACCAATACCGCCCGATGGCGGCATAGCGTCGGGACATAACGCATTGGCCGCGATGTCCGTGTCGTAGCGGGCTAATTCCGGATACCAGTAACCGTCTGGAGTGTTGTCGTCTGAAGGAAGCGCTCCCCGGCTGTTGACCGCATAAGCAGTGGCTGCCAGCGAAAGCTGATGCAGGTTTGATAAACATTCCGTAACGCGGGCGTATTCTTTGGCTCGGCTCAAAGACGCCAGCGTGATCCCGGATAGGATCATGATACTGACAATTACAACCAGCAATTCGGTCAGCGAAAAGCCATAAGATTTCGCAGTCTTTTGCATAATTTATTTCTCCAGGGCGAAAACGCTACGACCTCTTCTCGACAATTTGGGATACTCGCCGCCTGGGACCAATTGCGATCCATGCCGTTATCTCCGCCAAATCTTTTTCGTTACCAGCCAGCAGCACCGCCGCGCCCGCTCATACAGTTAATCCAGATCATTGCGCCGATGTTTTTGATTTATGAACATCGTAACGGTCTCACCGCGCTGAATCGTAAAATCGGTGAACAACGGATGCCGTCCCGGCTCCGCGTTTCTGAAGACCACCGTTTGACTGGGTAAACTCGCCTGATTCGCATTTCGTGCCGCAGTGCTGCCGGACAAAACAATTTTAATACAGGCCGCCATGATTGTTACTCCTCTCAAAATATCCTGCGGATTAAATCGGCGACCTCCTTGTCACGTCAACACATATCCATTCGGCTACACCAGAGTGTGCGGATAACTTAAAGTGCTGAAAAATCCGTTTATGTTTTGACGCATCATCGCTTTGCACACGGGCCGCGTCCGATAGTTATTTTGCCGCGGCAGTTGGTCCGGTAAAAAGCGGCCCATGAAGAATATCTTCAAGCCAAATTGCGTCTCCCGGGATAATCCGATATACCACAACGGTTATGGTGCGGTACACTCAAGCGTCTGATAAATATTTGATCGCGGGGGAACGCCCGGGCCGGAGGTTCTTATGGACCGGTCTGGCTATTGTCGTTTTCTTGGAATTAATCCTATTTCTCTCTGCGCAACACATTCTCCCTGGGCCGTATGCTGAATTTGGAACGTTGATCCGGGTGAATTTTACCCCCCTGATCTGGTCGGCATTTCTCGTTTTTCTTCTCGGCGCATTAAGCCGCTGGGACAACGTCAATTGGCTGAAAGCATATCGCTTTCGCCTGGCCGTCTTATGGCTCTGGTCGGTTCCGGCCTGGTGTTTTTTTGACTGGATCAATTTCTATTTCATGGTGGATCCCGCCACGGGCTTGCACGCCTGGAACTACCATGGGATTCCCGCCGATCCGTTAGAACGTTTTGCGGGGTATCTGATGGCCTTTGCGGCCATTGCTCCGGCCATGCTGCTGACGGCGGAATTATGGATGCGAATGGGGCTGAATCGTTGGAATTCCAGCTGTGGCGTGCGCATCACGCGTCCGGTGCAAATCGCATCAATTTTTCTGGGCATAGTATTTTTTGCCGGGCCATTTATCGAACGTAGCCCCATCGCGGATCTGATGCTTTGGGTAAGTTGGGTTTTTCTATTGGATCCCGTTAATTTCTGGTGTGGCCGCCCCAGTATTATCGGGGATTGGCGATCCGGGCGCTGGGGTCGCACTTTCTCGCTGATGTTTGGCGGCTTAACGTGCGGCTTTCTGTGGGAATTCTGGAATTACTGGGCATTGGCCAAGTGGACGTATCATCTGCCATTTCTGGGCTGGTGGCAGCACGTCCGATATTTTGAAATGCCCGTGCCGGGGCTACTTGGGTTTCTGTCCTTTGGCATTGAAATCTGGGTGATGTGGCAGTTCAGCCTGTTGGTGCTGAACCGGTTTGTGGAAGGGGAACTGGATCCGGAGGAAAACAAGGTATACCGTTGCGTTTAGAGCGGAGAGCGAATAGGGCAGGTAGAAACGATATATTATAGAAGCTTGAACAGCAGATCCCATCGTGGCTCCGCCGCAACCAAAACGCCTTATCCACAGATTTTTACCGGCTCACCACGGCGAAATGTTTACCACAATTCCCCGAATTTTGGGAAGACCGTGCCGAAAAAGGTTCTTAAGAAATCTTTGCGCACGACAAAGAAATTGACGGATTGTTGCACAGAAGCCGAATAACTTCACCGGCGGTCACCTGTTCGCCTGTTCCCCTGAACAAAGTCATTTTGGCCGTGGGGTAGAATGGGGATGGGAAATTTGAGATTTCAAATTTCAGATTGTGCGGGGGAATGGGGTGTCCCAGTACGCTGGTTCGGAGGTATTGGCACACAACTTGGCGTGACCGCGTGGCACTTGCGCTTGACCGTAACGGTCTATTTACGTATTCTAATCCACCTGTACATCCGCCGAGAAGGCCGAATTGACCGTTGTCAGTCCGGTACGCCGGCTTTGATAGCATCAGGTACCACGCCCCGGCCAACCGGGGTATCGCCTTGATGCTGAAAAGGAGTCTCCATGTCCCGCTATTTAGGCCCCAAGGTTCGTTTATCACGCCGTCTGGGTGTGGCAATTGCCGATCTTCCCAAACACAATAAAAGCGAATTTGTTGCGCCCGGCATGCACGGATTTCGCAGTCGTCGCTTGTCAGAATATGGTATCCGCTTGCGGGAAAAGCAGCGCATGAAGGCGCATTACAATGTGCTGGAAAAGCAGTTCCGCCGTTATATGGCCATGGCCAAGATGGCCAAGGGAAATACCGCCGTGACCCTCCAACAGATACTGGAAACGCGCCTGGATAATGTGGTGCGCCGGTTGGGCGTGGCGCGGTCCATCTGGGCGGCACGACAGCTTGTCGCGCATGGCCACATTCTGGTCAATGGTTCCAAGGTGGACATCGCCAGCTTTCAGGTAACGCCGGGAATGACCATCACTTTCCGGGAGAAAACCGCCAAACTCCTGCGGGAAAATATGGAATCCATGGCCGGCCATCAGGTTCCGGCATGGTTGGATTTTAACCCGGCTCAGTTGGAGGCCAAGGTTGTGGCACTGCCGATGCCGGAACAGATTCCATTCCAGATTAACCCCAGTCTGATCATTGAATTTTATCGTTGACCTCCCAATTAACGGGGCAAGATGTATTCGCCGCGCCAAAACCTTCAGGTTTTGGCGCGGCTTTTTTTTGAGGCTACAATTATGATGTATTGGAGATGTGGCATTGGCTGGATTCCGTTTTACACAGGTTCTGTTCTGGCTGGGATTGAGCATTTATTGTGGGGGCCTGCTGATTCTGGGGCTGCTGGTAGCACCGGAAATTTTTAATACACTTTCCATCGCCGGCGTTCACACCACAACCATGAACCCACACTTGAATCAATCGAAAGAACTCGCCGGAGCGATTTTTGGCAATATTCTTCAATATTTTTCCATATTTCAATTACTTTGTCTCTTTCTGATGCTTTTTGCCACGCTGTTTCAAATGGCATTTCATCTCAATGCCATGAACATCTGGGTATGGCTGCGACTCGGGGGTGTATTGATTCTGGCGCTGTTACTGGGCGGACAGATGCTGCAAATTGATCCCGCGGTGCGGCGGGAGCATAAGCTGTGGGTGAAATATGTGGATACCAACGTCGCGCAGGCGGCGCTGTTCAAAGCTGAATTTCAACGGGACCATGCCGCTGCGGAACGCAATGGCATGATCCAGATGCTGGTGTTGCTGGCGCTGGTTTTTGTTCAGGGATGGGGCATTAATTATCCCACGCGACGGGAATTTATTCGCACGCTGGCACAAAACGCAAAATTAATTGAGCCGTCCGCGGTGGTGCCAAAATAAACTGCCGTCCGCGGGTGATGATGGACGAACGGAGACACGATGAAGAAAAAGGCCCAGAGAAATGCCTCCCGGCCGGAAACAGCCTCTACCAAGCGGAAACGCTGTGACCAGATCCTGGCGCGGCTGAAAACAATGTACCCCGATGCCCATTGCGCCCTGAATCATAAATCCCCGTTGGAACTGCTGATTGCCACGATTCTCTCCGCCCAATGTACCGATGTCCGTGTGAATATGGTCACACCGGCGCTTTTCAAACGTTTTCCCGACGCCCGGTCGTTCGCCACCGCGGACATAACGGAAATCGAACACATAATTAAGAGCACGGGCTTTTTCCGTGCCAAGGCCAAATCCATTCACCAGACCGCACAGCAAATTATGACATCCCATGGCGGTCAAGTGCCCGATACCATGGAAGCCCTTACGGCATTGCGCGGTGTGGGTAGAAAAACCGCCAATGTGGTTTTGGGAAACGCGTTTGGAAAACAAATCGGCATTGTGGTTGATACACATGTGGGCAGACTGGCGCGGCGATTGGGTTTGTCACGCCATGATGATCCGGAAAAAGTGGAACGGGATCTTATGGCTTTGATTCCGCGCCGGGATTGGACCCTGGTTTCGCACCTGCTGATTTCCCATGGCCGCAAACTCTGCGCCGCCCGGAAACCGGCGTGCGAAAACTGCGATCTGGCGGCATTATGCCCATCGGCGTTTCATTCCGGTACGGGGTGCGGCGATGGCTGAAGTGGAATATCTGGAACTGGCGGTTGAACGCCTGCCGAAAAGTTTTAATGGTCTGCGGATTCTGCACCTCTCGGATTTGCATATCACCCGATGGACCAGGGAATTGCAGCGCTGGCGTGAGAAAATTGAACCATTGTCGCCGGATATTGCGGTCATCACCGGCGATCTGGGACACCGCAGTTGGAAATGGAAGAAAACGCTACCTAATGTTCAACGCCTTATTTCCGCCATTCACGCCTCATTGGGCATCTACTTTATTCTCGGCAACCATGATTCGCTTGATCTGGGGCCGGCATTGGCCGCTTCCGGCCCGGTGCCGCTGGCCAATAAATCGGTGATATTTGAACGTGATGGTCAGCGATTGGCGCTTATCGGTGTAGCGCAGCATCGGCGCAGCGATACGGATATTCCCGCGGCGCTGGAAAATGTACACGCGGATGATTTCAAAGTTATGCTCCTGCATTATCCCGACTTAATTCACTCCGCCGTCGCAGCGCGCGTTGATGTGTGCCTGGCCGGGCATACGCATGGCGGACAGATTTGTATGCCGGACGGAAGCCCCATTATTGGACATGATGTTCTGCCTCCGAATATGTGCACCGGCCTAAGCCGTGTGGCGGATACATGGTTAATTGTCAATCGTGGTATCGGTAAGGCGGGGTTGCGCCTGCGGCTGTTCTGCCCGGCACAAGTCATGATGTTGACCTTGCGTGCGGCACGTGGCGATTCGGCCGCGATTCATCCATAGACCGGGCTTGCGCGCTCCGAGGGGGCCAGGACAGGGCAGGTTAAATTAGGGCATGACGCGTTAATAAAGCGCCAAATCGCGGTATTTATGAGGTAATGGCGGGCTGATGTCGGGCCATATCTGAGGGTTTGAGGACAAACGTGCTGTTCACCCGGCGGAGTCGACGGGTGAGCAGCACTTGCTTAATCGCGGAGTTGCGTTCATATTATCTTTGTAGATATGGAAGTCCAGTTATGATTGTATCGGCTATACACGAAAGTTTGCCCGGTGAACGGATGGTGGCACTGACTCCGGCGGCGGCGGCCACACTGGTCAAGCACGGGCTTGACGTGCGCATTGAGGCCGGCGCGGGAATCGCCGCCGGATTCCCGGATACTGCGTACGAAAAGGCCGGAATCACAATCGTGGCGGATCGCGCGGAGTTATTGCGGCAGACGGATATTCTCGTACAGGTTCATGCACTGGGATCCAATCCGGAAGCGCAACGGGCGGATCTGGCGGCGCTCAAACGCGGCGTGCGCATTGTGGGTTTTGCGGATCCGCTGACTGATAAAACCGCCATGCAAACACTGGCTCAATGTGGTGTCACGCTGTTGGCGATGGAATTGGTGCCGCGGATCACCCGGGCCCAAAGCATGGATGCCCTGTCTTCGATGGCCAGTCTGGCCGGGTATAAGGCGGTTTTGCTGGCGGCCGAAGCACTGGGCAAGATATTTCCAATGATGATTACCGCCGCGGGCACCATTACGCCCGCCAAGGTATTTGTGATCGGTGCCGGTGTCGCCGGGTTGCAGGCCATCGCCACGGCGCGTCGGCTGGGAGCACAGATCAGCGCGTTTGATGTCAGGCCGGCCGTAAAAGAACAGGTGCAGAGTCTTGGTGCCCGCTTCGTGGAATTGCCCCTGCAGGAGGCTGAAGCGCAAACCCCCGCCGGCTACGCCCGACAACAGACCGATGAAGAACAGCGGCGACAACGTGAATTAATGACCCACAGTGTCGGTGATGCGGATGTGGTGATATCCACCGCGGCGGTACCGGGAAAAAAAGCCCCGGTTCTCATTTCCAAGGACATGGTTGCGACGATGGCAACCGGGTCCATTATCGTTGATCTGGCGGCGTCACGCGGAGGAAATTGTGAGCTTACACGTCCCGATGAGGTCGTTGTCTATCAGGGCGTGACCATTCTGGGGCCAACAAATTTAACCGCCACGCTGCCGGTTCACGCCAGCCAGATGTACGCCAATAATATGCTCAATGTCTTAAAACACATGACAAAAAAAGGTGAATGTATTCTGGATCAACAGGACCAGATTACCCGTGATATGCTGGTGATGCAGGATGGAATTATTGTCAATCAACGGGTGCGGGAGTTGTTGCAATTGCCGGCGTTGGAAACATCCTCCGCCGCCGGTGCGATCGTTTAGTCGGTTTGACATCGCCATGAGCGGCGGGCATAAAGGAAATCAATTCCGCCGCCAATGGTTTGTTAGTATTGCTTTCTAGGAGATATCGTTTATGAATCCATCCCTGGAGTCCAATCTGTTTGTTTTTGCGCTGGCGGCCTTTTTAGGCTACGAGGTGGTGCGCCGAGTTTCCCCACAACTCCATACGCCGCTGATGTCGCTTACCAATGCCATTTCGGCCATCTCGGTGGTCGGAGCCATTGTTGTCACCGGCGCGGGGCATAACACCACCATGGTTGTGGTGCTGGGTACCATTGCCGTGACGGCTTCGATGATCAACGTGGTGGGCGGATTTTTAATGACCGATCGTATGCTCAAAATGTTTAAGAAGCGGAAGTCATCGTGACCTGTTTCGTCGGAGCACCTGTTGTGTTTTGAATTTCCTGCGCTGGGAGCATTATTGTGATCAGTTCGTTTTTATCCGTACCGGCCATCGCTGCGGTCACCGAGGAAATATCGCGCCATCCCGTCATGCCGGCGTATGTCATTTTGATATATCTTGCGGCAGCCATGCTCTTTGCGCTGTCACTGAAGTGGTTAAGTTCCCCCAAAACAGCACGTTGGGGTGTGTTGGCCGGTGAAATTGGCATGGCGGCGGCGATTATTGCCACGCTATTTCTTCCGGAAGTGCGGCATTACGACTGGATCGGCATCGCTTTTCTCATCGCGATTATTGCCGCGATCCCCATGGCACTGTTGATTCCCATGACCGCCGTACCGCAACAGATAGCGCTGTTTCATGCTTTTGGAGCCTTGGCGGCGGCGCTGGTGGGTACAGCGGAATATTATGCCCACGGCTCATCGCTGGGAACATCGACGCTTATTGCCATCGGGTTTGAGTCGCTGCTGGGCTATCTGACATTTACCGGCAGTCTGGTGGCGGCCGGGAAGTTGCAGGAAATATTACCCACGCAACCGATGCATTATCCATTTCAGAACGTGCTGAGCATTTCCATCTTATTAGCCTCCGTAATTGCGGGGGCGCTGGTGGTGATTATTCCCGCCAATGCGATGGTTTTTCCGATTTTTGTCACATTGTGTCTGCTATTTGGGGTGATGTTAATTCTGCCTATCGGCGGCGGCGACATGCCCACCGTGATTGCACTTTTGAACAGTTATGCCGGCTTGTCCGCTTCCGCCATGGGATTTGTGCTTAATAACAAACTCCTGATCATTGGTGGCGCTCTGGAAGGTTCTTCGGGCTTTATTCTTGCCATGATCATGTGCAAAGCGATGAACCGCTCATTTGTTAATGTGCTCTTCGGGCAGGTGCAGGCGGCCAAAGCCGGCAAATCGGATGACATTTACGGCGGAAATATTAAAAGTGTCAACGCCGAAGAAGTGGCGGCCATATTGGATGGTGCGCGGCGTGTGGCCATTGTGCCGGGATACGGTCTGGCCGTGGCGCAGGCTCAACATGCGGTGGGCCAGCTATTTGAACTTCTGGAATCCCGTTCGGTGGATGTGCAATTCGGAATTCATCCGGTCGCGGGTCGTATGCCGGGCCACATGAATGTGCTGCTGGCGGAAGCCAATATCCCCTACGACCATCTCATGGAGATGGATCGGATAAATCCGGAATTTGAGAACATGGATGTGGTGATCGTCAACGGTGCCAATGATGTGGTAAATCCCGATGCGCGCGACAACCCCAACAGTCCCATCGCGGGTATGCCGATTTTGAACGTGGATAAGGCCCGCACGGTCATCGTGATTAAACGGAGCCTCAGCCCCGGATTTGCCGGAATTCCCAACCCGCTTTTTGCCGCCAAAAACTGCCTGATGTATTTTGCCGACGGAAAAAAGGCGATCCTGGACATTATTGCGGAATTAGAAAAACTATAAATCCTACTTCGCCGCCAATGTGGAGCTGAACCGGTAATTGCCCGATTCCAGCATGTAAATCGCCCGACCCCGGACATAAGCCACGAATTTGATCCATGGTTTATCGCTGATCTTATGGCCATCGAGGCGCACCATATTGGCCTGGGCCGCGGGAATTTTCACGGTCGCAAAACTGTTGGCCGGAATTCGTACATGCCAGCGGAACGTGCCGTTGGTCGCTATTTTCCAATTACTGACAATTTTGCCGTAAGGCGAACGATGCCATGTATCCACATATTTTAAGCCCTTGAGAAAGTGCGGCTGCATGATAATATGTTGGAATCCCGGCTCGCTGGGGTCGCTTTCAATTCCACCAACGTACTGGAACAGCCAGGTCAACATATCCCCAATGAACATCACATGATCCTGCGAGTTCATCGCCGGATTGGCGGTGTTGCCGTTCCAGAGTTCCCAGATGGTTGTGGCACCGTGCTTGACCATGTAGCCCCATCCGGGATAGGTGGTCTGATTGAGCATTTTCCACGCCAGGTCGGCCTGACCGTTGCGGCTCATTACATTGAATATCCATTGCATGCCAATGACGCCGACGCCGACATGATCATCCTGACGTTCGTGCATGCGCCATAGAAAGCGTTTCATCACCCGTTCACGGCGATTTTCCGGAACAATTCCCGCCGCTAATGGCAAAATGCACGCGGTATCCGAGCCGTTGCCATAGTAGCCCCCCTTAGCATTCCAGAGGCGCTTGTTGAAGCCTATATAGAGTTTATGGGCCTCTGAGAGCCAATGCTTTTCTCCGGCGGAGTTATGCAGAAGCTTGGCATATCCGGCCATTAAATGGAGATCTTTATATAGCGTCGCGGTGGCCAGAATAGCTTTGGGCGTGGCCCGATTCGGATCGCGCGAATGAATGTGCTTGGGTGATTTTGCCGGGGAGCACCAATCGCCGAATGTATCCGCTTTGGTAATTCCTCCATGGACCTTTGCCAATTGGTAATTGATCCATTTACTCATGGCCGCATAGTGATCGCGAAGCGGGGATAGTTGCCCATATTGTAAATACAGCGTGCCGGGCAGATAGATAAAAGTGCTCGGCCAAGTAACGTCTTTGCTGTAAACCGCCCAGTATGGAGGATTCACCGCGGAAACATCGCCGCTGGGCCGCTGCCCGTCCTGTATGTCCCACAGCCATTTGTCATGAAAACGTTCTGTGTTGAACAGGAACGATTCACTGCGCGATTCCATACCGCGATCCCCCATCCAGCCCTGGCGCTCATCACGTTGCGGGCAGTCGGTAGGAATGGAGCGGTAATTATTTTGGATACCCCAGCGGCAATTATGCACAATCTGGTTGACAAGTTTATCGGAACATGCGAAGCCACCGATGACCGGTAATGCGTCATGAACCTCCTGCCCTTCAATGGTGGAAAGTGTCGGCGTACCGGGATAACCGGTCATTTCCACAAAGCGGAACCCGTGATAGGTAAAAATAGGATGCCATGTAACGGGGCCTTTGCCATTGAGAATAACTGTATCTGTTTGTTTGGCGGTTCGCAGATTGGCGACGTAAAGATGAATACGCCCTTTACCGGCGGTATTCAAATCCACCGTCTGCTGGCCATTGCGTACCAGACTTTCTCCATGCCGCAGTACGACCCGGGTGCCGGCCGGCCCATTGGGAATATTTATCCGGCACCAGCCTACCATGTTCTGGCCCATATCAAACATCCATTTGCCGGGGGCAATTTCCGCCAGCTTTATCGGGTGGAGTATCTGCGTTACCCGGATCGGCTGTTGAAATTCCGCCACCAGACGGCCACCGGGGGAATGCACGGCTACCGCGGGTTTCCAGCCTCTGGCCGCGAAACCAACCTGGTTCCAACCCGGCATGCGCATGGCGAAGTTGAATGTTTCGCCATTGTATTCATTATTCATCCGAATCGGCCCCATATCCGTCATTTTCCAGTGCGTGTTGCTGGTGATAATGGAAGTCGTGCCGTCAGTGTAAGTAATGTGCAGCATTAAAATCATGCGTGGAGAAATGTGGATGGTATAAGGAGCCACGCCACCCATGCCATACATCCGGCCATCACCGAGAATAATGCCCAAAGCATTTTTTCCCGGCTTCAGCAGCGTGGTGACATTGCGGGCCACATAATAGCACCGCTTGGGATACCAGCTTAATGCCGGCGAAAGTTGCGTATGGCTGGTGCGCTGTCCATTGATATACATCCGCCCCAAACCCAGGCCGCTGAAATAAGCCACCGCCCGCTTGACGGGCTTTGTGATCGTGAATTGATCCCGCAAATAAATGGCTGGCAATGGATGCTTAATACCCATTTTCGGCGCTGGTTTCCAGCCGATCCACCGGGCGTGATGCCATTGGCCGACGGTCAGTAATCCTTCTTGCCATTGGGCCACCGCACTCCAATGACTTGCCACACCGGCCTGATTCCACACCCGGACTTTCCAGAAGCAGCGTTCGCGTGGCTTGAGCATCGGACCGCCATAACGAATATTAATGGATTGATCGGACTGTACTTTGCCGGAATCCCAAACGTTGGCCTGATTATCCGCCAGCACTTTGGGCGATGACGCCACCAGGATTTCATAAGCCCCTTGAAATTGTCCGCGGCCTTTCCATGGCAACACCCAGCCCAGTCGCGGGTGTACCGAGTTAATCGCCAGCGGATTGGCACGTAATTGGCACTGCATGTTTACCGGTGCCGCAGTGGCATTCAGCTCCGCCGGTGTGGCACCATTTTGTGTGCATGAGGCCAGGACGCCCGCCGCCAAGACCGCCATCGCCGAGCCAAATCCGCGCATCATGGAAGATATCCGGGAAGGCACCGCCGTGTGATATTGTGTACAAGGGGTCATATTAACTCCGCCGCAAGAAACTACATTACAAGTCGTAACTATAAGCGTAATTTTTATATCTGACAAACAAAACACAACGACAGAGAATGCCGCGGGCCTGTGGCTGTTTCTGGCCATCAGAATTACAGAGTGTATTTTACACCTTGAGGACACGAGAATACTGCGACTTATTGACCGCGGGGCACTGGGCCGGATTTTTAACTTATCTTCGGATTTATGAACTTCAAGGTGCTCACGATAATTGATCCAGGATCCGGTCCGGAATCCGCAAGGCGTTATGGACTTTGGGTATTTCAATAGCGGAAGTAAAATGCTGTCGTTATGCTCTTGCTTACTGGTGATACCGGGAATAGGATTTTAGATCAAGAGCGTACGTGGAGTAGTTCAGCATGTCGATCGTTGAAGATATACTTTCGTTTAATCGCGAATTTGTGGCGTCCAAAGCTTATGAAGAATTTAAGACCGACAAATTTCCCAACAAAAAGTTGGTGGTTATTACCTGTATGGACACACGCCTGGTGGAACTGCTGCCACGGGCAATGAATATGCGCAACGGCGATATGAAGCTTATTAAAAGCGCCGGTGCAGTGGTCGCGCATCCGTTTGGTTCCATCATGCGCAGTGTGCTGGTGGCGGTTTATGAACTTGGCGCGGAGGAAATTCTGGTCATCGGCCACCATGATTGCGGTATGACCGGCCTGGAAAGTGACCGGGTACTGAAGAAAGTGCGCGAACGCGGCATTTCCGAGGATGTCATCGCTACACTGCGCAATGCCGGCATTGATCTGGAAGATTGGCTTAAAGGGTTCAGCAAAGTTGAAGACGCGGTGCGGAAAAGCGTGAACCTTATCCATCGGCACCCACTTTTACCGAAAGAGATTCGGGTGCATGGACTGATGATTCATCCGGAGACCGGGAAACTGGAAACCATCTAAACCTGCAATTCTATCCGGCTGGCCGATACGTGCCACGCGTCCCACTTTGACGCCGCCGATTTTATTTTTCCGCGCTTTCGACGCTCCCTAATTTTCTCTCGCCGCTTATATACCCCTGAAAAAAATGCCCGACAGGATAAGAACACACCACATAAACCCCAGCCAAACCACACAAACCACCGGCCCATCGGCCCCAAAACCGGCCATGTACACACCCGCATCAAAAAGCATGGAATAACAAAACAACGACGGAACTTAAGAAAATCAAGTATTCTACGATCATGAGCCAATACATGCAGATGCCTGCATGACTATTAAGTGCGCCCGGCAGGAGTCGAACCTGCAACATTCGGCTTCGTAGGCCGACGCTCTATCCAATTGAGCTACGAGCGCATGTCAATGTGCTTCCCGGCTCCACTGACGAATTCGCCATTATCTTCAAGCTCGGACGAAATGCAAGGAATCCACTACCGGATGGCTTTAACGGGTGCGGCAATTTTTCCGGGCGGGGTCAATACCTGATGTTTAATCCTGCAACGCTGTCTGACTGGCCCGCGGCGGCACACCCGCGACGGCACATTAAATGTGCCGGCTAACATCACGGATGAGGTCGCCCGAAAAAATTGCCACGCTCCTCTAAACCCGCACGACACGGCAGGGCGGCAGAGATTCCAGGAACGATCGGCCATAGCTGCGGGTGACGATGCGTTTGTCCAGTACCACCACAATTCCTTTATCCTGCCGTGTGCGGATCAAACGACCAAAACCCTGGCGGAATTTTATCACCGCTTCGGGAATGGAATACTCTTTGAACGGCTGGCCACCGGCGGCTTTGATGGATTCGATCCTTGCTTCAACAATGGGTTTATCTGGAACGGAAAATGGCAGGCGCGTGATAATGACATTTGATAGTGATTCGCCGGGAACATCCACACCCTGCCAGAAGGAGTCCGTGCCCAAAAGCACACTGTGATCTTCCGCCTTAAACTGCGCCAAAAGCTGACCGCGCGTGAGTTCTCCACCATGCACCAGCATGGGATATCCCAGTGCGGATAATTCCGGACGTAAAATTTTTGCCGCTTTGCCCAAACTGGCGTAGCTGGTGAACAGAATAAACGCCCGCCCCTGACTTTGGCGGATGTAGTGCATCGCCCGATCCATAGCCGCATTCAGAAACGCCGGCTCTTCCGGGTCCGGCAGGTTGGTTTCCAGATAGAGCGTGGCCTGATTAGGATAATCAAAGGGCGATCCAAGCTGAATTTCATCACCGGAATCCAGGCCGATACGTTTACGGAAAAAAGCGAAAGGGGATTCGCCTTTTTCGGGCGGCTTGGCCGCGTCTGAAATTTGAGATCTTGAATTTAAGATTTTAGATTCGGAATTTTTACTTTCCACTTCCACCTCTGATTCCCCATCCTTTTGTTTTGATCTCTGAAGATTGCTCTTTGATTGACTGTCGCCCCGCCCCACCGCCAATGTGGCGCTCGTGAGAATCACGGATTTAATCTGATCAGAATTAAACAAATTGGCTTTCAGATGCCCCGCGACATCCACGGGGCTGGAATTCAGCGCCATTTTCCGATAGGTCTTTCCGGTTTCCTCAATCCAATAAACGGACTCGGGCTGTTCCTGTTCCAACAGGGCTTTTACGGTAACGGACTGAGCATGGCAGCGGTTGGCCAGACTGGTAAGCTCGAAGATATCGCGCTCAATTTGCTGCTTTTTACCGGTAGCGGGCGTGCCCTCGGAGGGATCATCGCTGACCTCAGAGAATTCAAAATTGCCCTGCCGGGTAAGCTCATGGAGGATAACGCGGAGCGATTTTTCCAGGGCATCGAGAGCCGATGAAAGATTATTTTCAACAATGCCCTTATCTCGGATGCGGCCATTGGAGGGGGCTTTGTCTTTTTTCCACCGGGCGAGGTTTTCAAAAAAGCATTCCGCGGCGGCGCGGGCATGGACCACGGACAATTTTGCCCCTTCAGCCAGCATGGCATTGAGCGACATGAGAAAGCCACGATCCTGCCGGGCGCTTAGGAGATTGCCCAGCAAGTATTCGATCTGTGACTCGGAAACTTTCAACCCCAGATGATCCGCGGCCACGGCCTCCATGGTGTGGGCTTCATCCAGCACCACCAGATCATATTTTGGCAGGATGCCCGAACCGACACGGCGTAAGGCCAGATCGGCAAAAAACATCGCGTGGTTGCAAATCAATATCTGACCATGTTGAATTCTCCGCCGGCTGGCCTGATAAAAGCAGCCGTCATAATATTTGCACCTCCGCCCCATGCAGTTGCCATGCTCGGCGGCGACCTTATCCCAGGTTTGCCACATGGGTTGTCGGGGCAGAGAAGACAGCGAGCCGTCGGTGGTGGTTTCGCTCCAGCGCTGAATCATTTCCAGATCATCGCGTTGCCGCACATCGGGGAAAAGAACTTCCATTTTTGACAAGGACTGTTCCAGACGGCGCTGACAGAGATAATTTCCCCGGCCTTTACAGAGCACCGCGGAAAATTCCTGCCCCCCCACCGCTCTTAAAAATGGAATATCCTTTTCAATGAGTTGTTCCTGCAGACTGATGGTATGGGTGGAAATAACCACCCGTCGGTTGCGTTCCACCACCTGCCGGATTGCGGGAATCAGATAAGCGAATGATTTTCCCACGCCCGTCCCCGCTTCGGCCACGAGATGGCGGTTATTTTCAAAGGCCTCATCCACTGAAGCGGCCATTTCCACCTGTTCCGGGCGGAGTTCAAAATTCCTTAGACGGCGGGCTACAGGGCCATCCGGAGAGAGAAATTGACGTGCATCGGTATTCATTTTCTCAAGCATAACCGGAGTGCCGGGGGCGTTGAAGGGGCCGCATTGGGGTTTCCAGGATTCCAGATTTCGGATTCTCCCATGCTTTTTTCTTTGACACCCCGCACCAGTGGTCTATAATCGGCACCCGTCGTGGCAGGGAAGGTTCCATTTTTGGCCACGGCACAAACGGGCGCGATGGCGCTGCGGCTGGAGCGAACGGCACCATGAGGTAGGCAGTTGGCAGGCGTGCCGCGGATCTGTCAGGCCGATGTAACCGGGGAAGCTAAATAGGCGGAGCGGGTAACACCGGCTCCATACATATATAGAACACACAGGATATTTCGGAGGCTTTATGCTCAAATCGCGGTCTACTCAAGTGGTTCAACAGCATTACCAGATCCTGACAGGCGCTGCGGCGTCCGCATGTCCAACACCTCGTTGCGACAGGAAAAATCGCATGATGCGGCGAATAGCCGTCGCGGTGGCGGTTACGACCGCACTGGCCGTCTCGGCGTTCGCCACCACGGTACCGACAGAGGCACAACAAGCGCCCGCCATGATGCAGGCATCCGCACCGCCGGCCAAGCTGGTCAACGACGCCGATCTATTCCTGCATTATTCACTGCTGGGCAAGGAACAACTGGCGCATGACTGCGGCGAGGCATTTTTAACCGCCCACCCATCGCCGGTGGAAGCGCTGCACGTTTTCGATGCCGCCGCCAATGGGCGCGATGTATCGGAAATCCTTATCGGTAATCAACAAAACAAGCCGCTGAAAAAAATATCGGCGGCAATATCGGCTCTGCTGGAAAAGGGCCATCTGGCTGTGGCGCGTAATCCGGCGCGCATCGTCCAAGCCATTAAAGTTATGGTAGACAGTCCGCGTGCATTCGTCGTTTCCCGCCAGCGGCTATATGCCGCCGGCGAATTTTCAGCGCCCTTCTTTATTCAATATTTGAACAGCCCGTCCCATGCCAGCTACGGCTCACCGATTGTGCAGATGATGAGCAGCATCGGCAAACAGTTGATTAATCCGCTGGTCTGCCAATTGGCCACCCCTTCGACCCCTGAAAAAATTGAAATTGTCCAAGTTCTTGGCAACATCGGATATCCCCAGGCATTGCCTTACCTCAAGCAACTTGCGTCCGCCAAGGCCTCTCCACCGGATTTGAAAAAGGCCGCGGATATTGCCATTTCAAAAATCGACCCTGCCGGGCGGTTTTCCCAACTCAATGCCGCACAGCTTTATCTGTGGCTGGCGGAGGCCTATTATCACAACGAACCATCCATGGCCCCCAATTACCCCAATGAAGCCACCAACCCGATATGGTATTACGATCCGGGCTTGAACAATGTGGTGGGGGTACCGGTGCCCACGCCAATATGGAAAGACATTCAAACCATGCGAGCCTGTGAAGCGGCGCTGAAATTGGACCCGAGTAATTCCGCCGCAATCAGCCTCTGGCTGGCGGCCAATTTGCGGCGCGAAGTTGATTTGCCCGCCGGCGCATCTGATCCAACCATCAAGGCCGGGCATCCGGATGCTCATTACTATGCCGTAGCCGCCGGCCCGCGTTATCTTAATTCGGTTCTTGATATCGCCTTGCAGGCGGAAAACAGCCCCCTGGTACTCAAAACTCTGGACGCACTGCAGCAGACCAGCGGTCTGGATGGCATGGTGGGTGCCGGAAGAAATCCGACTCCCCTGATTCGGGCTTTGGCGTATCCGGACCCGGTCGTGCGATTTGAAGCAGCCAGCGCTCTGGCCAACGCCAATCCCAGCAAGACGTTTGTCGGATCAGATGAAGTTATACCCACACTCGCGGAAGCTATCGCCCAATCCACCAAACCGGTACTGCTACTGGTTGATGCCGATATTCAGATCCGTAATGAGATGAAAGCGCGTCTGCGGAAGAGCTATCATGTCATGGATGCCGCGACCATGGCCCAAGCGGTTAACGAATCTATGGGCGTACCGTATATTGACCTGGTCATTTTGCCGGATGCAAAGACGGTGGTGGAATACCAGCAGTATGCGGCCACCGACTATCGGTTGCGATACACCCCGACACTGGTCATGGGATCGGCATCCGATTTACCGCGGCTCCGGGCGGAATTTATCAATGATCGCACCATCGGTGAAATTCCAACCGCTGCCACGGCAAGCACGATTCAGCAGGCCTTCAGTGACATTATGACACGATTGGGCAGCCACGTTATAAGCAGTAAACAATCCACCGCTTTCGCATTACGCGCAGCGCACGAATTAAAACGCATGGCCATGAATCGGGCCTGCATCTACGATGTCAATAAGGCCATGCCCGCCTTGAAGCTGGCATTGCGGTCTGCGGATAATAACGTCATTATCGCGGTGGCGGAAACGTTGGGGCAGTTTCACAATCCGGAAGCGCAACAACTCCTGGCCCATGCGGCACTTAACAGTCCGTCCGCTCCGGAAGCGGTTCGTTATGCGCTTTACATGAGTTTGGCGCAATCAGCCCGCAATCTGGGCAATCATCTCAGTCGTTCGCAGATTGACAGTCTCATTCATGAAGTCTCCCATGCCACCAATTCCAAGATACGGTCCGCGGCGGCGGAAACACTGGGCGCGTTAAATGTGCCCGGCAATGAAGCGTCGAAATTGATTCTCCAGCAGATTCGCTGAAAAAGCGGACCATATACTTCAAAAGAAAAGAGCCGGAGATATAAATCTCCGGCTCTTTTCTGTATAAAGGGATGCAAGCGTTATGACCAGGCGGTTCACAGTGGCTATAAATATTGGCATTGAGGGCGGTGCACAGCGGCGCATTGTCCGGGGAATAATCCGTTACTGCCAAACCCACACCGCATGGAACTTCGTGGAATATCAGGGTATGCCGTTGGCGCGATCTCCACATCCGCTGAAACTGCAATACACTGGGTTAATTACCGCTTTGAACGATGCAGCTGACATGCGTATTGCGCGCACTACGCAAGCAATGGGCATTCCGGTGGTCGCAATCAACCAGGGTCTCCCGATCCAGCGAATTGCCATGGTATGCAGCAATGATCTACTCATCGGTGAAATGGGTGCCCGTTTTTTTCTAGATAAGGGCTTCCGCAACTTTGCCTATTATGGAACCAGTCAATTTCGGTGGTCGCGGCAGCGGAAAAACGGTTTTGGCGGCGCTTTGAAAAAAGCTGGATTTACCGCCGCCACGCAAGAAGCTTCACATACGCTAAGTCTTGACAAAGCAATGCCGCGTTTACATCAGTGGCTGGCTGGACTCCCGCGACCGCTGGCGGTAATGGCCAGCGATGATCTGCCCGCACGTCATATTTTGGCCGCGTGCCGGGAAAATGGTCTGCACGTTCCGGAACAGGTGGCGGTTTTGGGTGTCGATGATGACGATATTTTATGCGAAATGGCTACCCCGCCACTGTCCAGTATCATGCAGGATTGTGACCGGATCGGCTATGAGGCGGCTGCCCTTCTGGATAAGATGATGCAGAGGAAACAACCGTCGTTCCGCGCCATCCAAATTCCACCGCTGAGAATTGTGGCCCGTCGCTCCACGGACATTACCGCCATTGAGGACCCGGAAGTAGCCCAGGCGTTGCAACTGATCCATTCAAAGGCGGGTGAAGCGTTAAGCGTGAAAACGCTTCTCCGCGATATTCCCGTGTCACGACGAACACTGGAACGACGTTTTACGTCAGCCCTCGGTCGCAGTCCCGCCGATGAGATTCGTCGATGCCGCCTGGAGCGGGCCAAGCTGCTGCTGCGAACCTCAACTTTGAAAATAAGCCGGGTGGCGATTCAATCGGGCTTTTGTGACGCCAGAACGATGGCCGTGGTTTTCCGCCGTGAAATGAAACTTTCCGCCAGTGCCTATCGACGAAAATTTCGCGACAATTAGTATCCGCTTATTCAATATGATCGCCCTTTTTAGGCTTTCCAGGAGATAACCAAACTCGAAGATTCTTTCATGCGCAATGGATGCTTGAAAGTAATCACAGCACGGTTATGGACCACCGCGCCTGACACCGTAAGCGGCTGGTTGTCCAGCAAAACCTGAAGATCCGTCAGCGGAGAATTTCCCTCGGCCGGCGAAAGACCAATGGTAAATTCCGACAAAGCCAGTCGCCCCGCCTGATGTACCACCCGATGCACTCGCCGCCCACCGGTGGTCCGGGCATAGTATTCACCCCAACCGGCGGCAGTACAGAAAAGCGACCGATGATCGGTTTCGGAAATGCGCGGCGTAAATCCCAGTGAGCGACGGATGGCATCCCAACGGAACCCCTGCAAGCCCAGCAACACAGTCCAGACACTTAGCGGACGGAAATAATGTTCTCCACATTCAATGTGATCCCACGGTGCCCGGCAATGGACATAGCGATCATATACATCCGTGGTTACGGTGGTGGCAAGATCCGTTTGATTTAAATAGGCCAGCGATGAAGAAAACATATATTCAATGCCGGTCCACGGGCCGCTCCACTGGCCTTCACCTTCCGGAGTTCCGCCGTGTGGCCAGAATCCGTTGATGTAGGCAATGCCGTCATGGGGATTAACATAGGGCATTCCAGGGCGGGTTTTCTGTCGGCAATAATGAAAGGCCGCCAGATTATGCGCGGTGACATGTTCGCGCGGCAAAATATCTCCCAGGTCACACAGATCGGCAAACCACTGGCCGACGGTACCGGCCAAAAGAATACCGGTATTTTCGGTTCCGGTTTTGATATCACGGGCCATCTGATAATAATGCCCATTCCATAATTCGGATTCAAAACTCTTTTTTCCTTTTTCCAGCCATCGTGTGTAATTGGCTTCTGTTTTGGTATCACCGAGCACCCGCGCCATACGAATGCCCGCCGCCAATCCGGCCAACCAGATGCTGGAAACATAGGCGGTTGTACCATTCATGGGCCAGCCGTCAAAGGTACTGTCGGCACCGTGGTCATCAGGCAGGAAATCTTTGTTTTTATCGGTTTTCTGATCATATTCCATGGCTTTGGTAATCACCGGCCACATTTCCCTCAGGTAGCCATGATCGCCGGACCAAAGGTAATCGCGGTAAACCATCAGTGCAAAAGCGGGCATGAGATCAATTTTGAACCAGGAATCCGGGTATTCAAAGGTACCGGCAAAAAAATGAGGCATCTCACCGTCGGGCTTTTGATGGCGGGCGGTAAGCCGCATGGAGGTTTTCTGCTGGTGCGGAAACAAGAGAGAAATGGTACTGGACCCGTAAAAAGCCACATCCAGCGTTTGCAACCCGCAGCACCCCATGCCTTCCCAGACGGCGAAAGTACCGTCCTTGACCCACCAGGTTTCCTTATTTAAGGTGGTAAGCTGGGCGTTGATGGCATCTTTTATTTTCGGCGGCATGCTGCCGGCATATAGGGCGTTCTGGAATGCCGCCGTTTGACGAAACAGTTCGGGGTGGCGATCCGCCATTTCCCGTGCCACTTCCATAGAATTATGGAACCAACGGTTGTAGATATGACCCAGAAAATTGGCATTTTTGGAATAGTCATACTGATTGGGAAAATACCAGGTCAGGACAAACGTTGCTTTCTTGGATTCACCGGGTGCCAGATTCAGCGCGAAGGCCAGGGCGGTGTTGCGGGTATTGTCAGGTGCCACTTCCTCTTCCAGTAGCGTGCCATGATTTTCAAATTCCGACCAGAACGCCGCACTATCACGCCATTGGGTGGCGGCAAGAGCATCCGCGGAAAGTGCGGCGAAGGTCATATCACCACTGGAGGCGTCAAAAGAATTCACGCCGTATCCGGGCGCAAATGTGGTACCCGCAAGATGCGCCAGCAAACCCGCGTAAAACATCGGAGCCTGCGTCCATTGGGCCGGAGGCCAGCCGCCGCTGATGGAGCAAGCCCACACGACCGTACGTCCCTTACCATAATGGCCTGTAATTAATAAGGGGGTTCCATCATCGGCTTTAAGCAAAACCTGGGCGTGCGGCTTCAGGGCGGCGATACGACTGAATCCACCGATGGTTTGTAACTGCGGCATACCCAGAACAAAATCGGCTTTTTTTACCACATGAACCCCGGTTGTCTCATTGGCGGTATCCACAGCATCGCGGAACGTGACCGGCAGGGCCTGTTCGATGGGTGTACCGTTAAGATGGGCCCAGCGCGTGGCATCATTACCGTAGAATGCATCCCAGCCGCCGCTGACAAACAGCCCGACACCTTTGTGAACCGCATCACGAATCAAGGCCATGTTGGCGTGGCCCAGCGCTACACTGGCCCGGGGAATTTCACCCAGCCAGATCACATCATAATTTTTGGCCAGATCATCCGCCGTCGCAAAGGGCAGCGTGATGGGAGCATTATTGACATTCACACTGGTGTCCAGCGTAAGATTGGTCGTATTTTTTAATACCTCCTGTACACGGTTGGGCATGGATTCCAGCAGTACCAGCACTCGTACCGGCTTGCTCATGACCGATGGCCGCGAATCGATTCGTCCATTCATGTGAATGCAGGTCATGGCCGCATCCCGTTCCAGGCGGTTTTGCGTGCCGGTCCAACCATTGTTCAAAGCCACCGCATTACGCATACTGCCAAGAAGCGTAGCCTGTACAGCGGAGGCGGAACGGTTGGTCAGTTCAAAAGTAAAAACCGCGGTAGGCAGGCCCGAGTCACGCGGCTGATGCGGTATCAGCGGCGACCAGGCCGTCAACGATATATCCACCGGCAAAGCTGGTTCATCATAGCGCAGGCGCGCAATCGGTGCGCGACCCTCATAGGTAATATTCTTAACCGGCTGGCCCGGATTAGTCGTATGGCGAATGGTTTCCAGCCGACGGGTTATGGCGGGTTTTCCGTTTTCCGTGGCCCGGATGGCAAAAAAGGTATCGGGCAAAATCAGCCGCTGCGCCCAATTATTAAATAACTGCCATTCATACATGCCGCCGTCGGCGCGCAGTTCAAACGTGCCGGCTCCCATTCCGCCCAGCGGAATGCCCGAGGCCATGGGGGGATGAAACACAATAATTCTCCCATCGACTCCGCGCAGTGGCACACCAATATCCTCGCTATGGGCTTGCGCGGTAGCGCTGGGAGCAGGTGCCAGAGCCATGGCTGCGGAAGCGGCCGTCAACACCTTGAGAAAACCGCGGCGTGAGATATCGCTTTTAACTTGATCAATTTCTGAATTGGACATGGTAAGTTTCGCCTTTCCAAGAACATAACGCTTCTGCTAACTGACATCCTTTTAGCTGTATTTATCCGCATCGTGAAAAAACGTCAAGCGATGCGGGGGAATTTCGTTTGTGCTTTAGCCGGTGCGTTTATGATTTCCCCGCGCCAGTGCCGTTAGCCTAAATCCCGGATGGCAGAATGACGTAAAATGACACCATGTTGTCGCAAAATGACATTGTTTTGTATTGCGGGGTGTGCTACAATCACTATTGAAAGAATGTGCGAGTTCCATTTTTCAGCGAGTCTATTCGGGCTCGCAATGGATATTGGCATTCTTGGCAGCTCTCCTGATGAGGGGGAGATTTTTAAGGAGAATGGTTATGAAAACCATCATTAAGTTTCTGCCTGCCGTGGCGGTCGCGGCAATGCCCTTCGGGTTGTTGGCCGGAACAGTTTCGGCTTCGGTGGTCACGGTGTTGAATCCTATTTTTCAGTACAGCACCCCACAGTTACCCTTTACCAACTCAAATAACCAGCAACAGTACTACACGGCTGGTGCAGGTTCCAATGTCGCCACGGACTGGACCATTAGTTTTTATGGTGGTGTCGGCGATATTGGTTCCCGTACGGGCGTTACCGGAACAAATGTTGGCTTTGCGGACCTGCCAAGTACCGCCGGCACCGGCATCCAAGCAGATTTGTATCAAGATGTTGGAGCCTTACAGGCCAATACCACCTACACCATGACCGTAGAGAGTGGCTTCAATTCCGGATCGGCAACCACCGGTATGAACGGCGTACTGGAATTAATCAATGGCACCACGGATGCGGGCAGCGTTTTGAGCAGCTTTACGTACAACAGCACCACCACTGCCACTTCAACGACGAACCCGATCTCCGCCAATGGTGATTTCAACATCGAAAGCCTTTCCTACACCACCGGCAACACTGTTTCCGGTGATTTAACGCTGGTACTCGGTGCCTATAATACCACCACAAGTGCCGGCCAGTTGGGCTTTAACAACGTCCAGGTAACAGCAACCCCGGTTCCGGAACCAGCCACACTGGGCTTGGTGGCCATCGGTGGAATGAGCTTGTTGCTGCTGAAGCGCCGGAAGGCAGTCTGAAAAGCAGTTGGCCTGATAATCATCTGCGCTGGCGCTATCCGTAGCATGGGCATCTTGCCCATATTGTGACGCGGTGGGCCATGGAAATCGCCCGTTGCACCACCGGCAGAGCCGGTGGCTATGTGAGTTTGGGGGGCGGGTGTCTCACCCGCCGTTGGTCGGATGTGCTCGGCCCCGTAATGCGGTTTTTGGGCCGACTGTTATCCGGGGCGGGCTGCCGCCAGTAACGTAGGGCAACGGGAGGACCGGTGAGATTAGAACTCTCGGCCTTCCCTTTTTCCGACAGGCGGGACTGAAAACTGAATACCTTGCACTGAACACTGGAACAAGGAGTTTTTTATGAAACGTCACAATTTGGAAAGAAGGTGTATGATGTGGAATCCGGAATCCAGAGAGCAAGAGGTAAAGCGAAGCGCAGCGCTTCCATATCCTTCTAGCTCCTTCCTCCTAACTCCTAACTCCTCGCGGCATCGCCGCGCGGGCTTCACCCTCGTCGAACTACTTGTGGTCATCAGCATCATCGCTATTTTGATTGCGCTGCTGTTGCCGGCCTTGGCGCGGGCACGGGATTTGGCCAATACGATCGTGTGTGCCAGCAATGAGCGGCAGATTACGATAGCCACAATGGAATGGGCCAATGAGCATCGGGGCCATGCGCCCGGGGCGGCGCTTTATGGATATCTCCCGTATGGCAACCCGAATACGCCGGGCATTGGCCAGTTTCTTAATACGCAGGGCGTCCCGGAAGCCGGCCCGACTGGGGTTAACTCGCCCTTTGGAGTCCCTTGGTCTTGGAAAGGGCAAAGCGTGCTGGTGACACGAGGCTATATTACTGCGGCTTCGGCGTTTATTTGCCCGGCTGACGCCTGGGCCCCGGCAGCCATGACGGCACAGTTGCCATGGCTTCAATACGCCGGGTTTGTAGAGTACGAATTTAACATGAGCGTGGTCGGCCAGACTACCTCGGCGGTATTTGGTCCGGGCAATGCGGATATCCCCGCACTTTACGACGACACCAATTATTACCCTTATGTATTGCCCGGAAATTATCCGGGCGACACCCAAAATACTCCGCTGGAATGTCCCGCCATGACCATTGCCGCCAACCCCGGTGAAACGATGTTTGTGCAGGACGGTGTGGGTGTCAGTGATTATTGCAATCCGATCGGAGACCCGGATGCCGTTGACCAATGGGGACAGACCGGCAACGCGGTACACGATAACTTTAAAAAGATGAACGTCGCATTTTTGGACGGCCACGCGGAAACCGTGCCGATGGCAAATTTGGCCATCCCCCCCGACAATACCAATGACTTTAACTCCCCGGCGGGCTATATGGAATACATTACATTTTTTCTCAAAAAGTAACTCCACCCACCATCTGCAAGGATTTTTTCTTGAAAGCACATCGGATTGGAAAGCCGAATCATTCGCGTCGCGATTTTCTATTGGCCACAGCGGGCACCGCCGCGTTGAGCGCATTAGCTGGCTGCAGTGATGCCTCACATGGGCGTGCCAAAAGGACCCACGTTTTTTCCGTGGGATCAGCCGGTTCGCTGGACTTGGGAGGCGGCAGTTGGATGGTGGTGCAGAAGGGCAAAGAGGATCCCATCGCCGCCACTGTTCCGGGTGACATTTTTACGGATTTGCTGGCGGCAGGGCGAATTCCTGATCCAAATTTCAGAGAGAATAATGAAAAGATCCAATGGGTGGGATTGGTTTCCTGGATCTATTATCGGGATTTTACGGTCACAACGGAACTTTTGACGCAACCGCGCGTGGTGCTGCACTGCGCGGGACTCGATACACTGGCCACTATTTGGATCAATGGAGCACTCATTGGCCGGCCTGAAAACATGTTTCGGGACTGGATTTTTGACGTTAAAGAGCATTTGCGGGTGGGAAAGAATTTCATCCGCATCGAATTTTCGCCGTGCGGTAATACTGCGGCCATCGGAGCCAATCCGGAAATTGACAGCGGCAACAAGCCCTGCAGCGATCTGGTAAAACACTTGTGGGATAAATACCGGCAGGAGCACGAGGCATACCTGGCGCACGATACGTTTTTCGGCAATCAGTTGGGCAATCCGCGCAGCTGGATCCGCAAAGCACCATATATGTGGGGCTGGGACTGGTGCCCAACTGTGGTTACTTGCGGTATATGGAAGCCCATTGAACTGCTGGCCTACGACGCCCGCATCACCGATGTTGGTATTTTTCAGGATCACAGCGAAACGGGGCGGGTTAAGTTAACCGTGCACACCACGGTGGAAAACCCGCAGCACCGGGTATTGACCGCCGTAGTCAACGTGCTGCTAAACGGCCAAAACGTGGCCACGGCGGAAGAGGCAATAACAGCGGATCAGAGTGTCCAGCAGATCGAAATAGCAAATCCGCAACTCTGGTGGCCCAACGGCATGGGAGATCATCCACTTTACACCGTGCATGTGGACATTGTAAATTCGCATGGCGTAATACTGGATTCCAAAAATCGCCGCACGGGCCTGCGGGTCCTGGAAGTCCTGCCGCCAAAAGACGGAAAGGCGATGCGCCTGAAAATCAACGGCGTGGCGTTTTTTGCCAAGGGTGCGGACTGGATTCCCGCGGATAATATCCCCAGCCGCGTGACGCCGGCGATTTTGCGATCGTACATGCAAGACGCGGCAAAGTGCCATTTTAACATGCTGCGATTCTGGGGCGGCGGTTACTATGAGCCGCAGGCGCAATTTGACGCATGCGACGAATTGGGATTGCTGGTGCAATTTGAATTCAAATTTGCCAACGCCCCCTACCCGACACTGGATGTGGCGTGGATGGACAACATCCGCGCGGAAGTGCGGCAACAGGTCATGGAGAACCGGAATCACCCGTGCATTGCCATCTGGAGCGGTAATAATGAGGTAGCCTTTTTTAATGGATATGATCAATTATTCAAGGACACGATCGGCGGTATCGTCCATGAGTTAAACCCCGGAGCCTATTATGAGGCGGGCAGTGGTGCCGCGGGCAGCGGAGATGTCCACACCTGGAAAGTCTGGGGAAATTTGGCCGCGTTCAGCGCCTACGACGCCACGGAAGGATTTGTCACGGAATTCGGCATTCAATCTTTCCCCGCTCCACAAACGGTGCGTACATACACCGACCGTACGGATCGCACCAGCATTGATTCTCGGGTTATGCGGTACCATGAATTGGGCCAAAGCGGTCATGGCATTGATTATATCATGCACTACCTTAACGATTACTTTGGCACGCCTCCGGAGGATGTTGATTCCACCCTTTGGCTTTCCCAGATTATGCAGGCCATGGGAATTCAAACCGGTGTGGAACACTGGCGAAGAAATATGCCGCGGAGCATGGCTTCCCTTATCTGGCAATTTAATGACTGCTGGCCAGGCCCCACCTGGTCGATGGTGGATTATTGCCACCGCTGGAAGGCGTTGATGTATGCTTCCCGCCGCTTTTTTGCGCCCGTACTGATCAGCCCACGGGTTGACGCTAAAGCCGGGCAATGCGACTTATTCGTCGTCAACGATCTGATGCGGGCCATCCATGGCCAAGTGTTGTGGCGCATAACCACCCTTGACGGCGCAACGGTAAGCAACGGGGAGTTGGACGTTGCCCTGCCGGCCCATGTCAGCCGTAAGGTTTACAGCTTGAATTTCACCACCGCCGCCGCCCGATACGGTAAGGATAAACTGCTGTTGTGGGCGGAACTGCGGACAGGCGGAATAAATGATTCTGAAATGATGACGGCATTGGTGAAACCCAAAGACCTCCACCTGCCCGATCCGGGCCTGACGTGGACGGTCCGTAAAAGCCGGGAAGGATTTACCGTGCGCGTTCACACGCGCAAACCCGCATTGTGGACCTGGCTGGATTTGCATGATATCAGCGCCACGTACTCGGATAATTTTGTGCATCTTATGCCGGACAGCACCACCGAATGGATGGTATCACCGGCGGGAGATTTATCACTGCGGGAATTCCACGAGCAACTGCGGGTACGAACGGTGCGCGATGTGTGCCCGGCCATGCAAGGATAAGTTGTCAAAGGTGCGTATTCTTATGAAACATCGTTCGGTTATCAGTGCGGTAGAAATTGGCTTTTGTATAGTGCTGACAGCATGGGTGGCCGCCTGCACCGCCGGCGTCCAATCAGCGGTATCGGCACCCGTTCAACTGTGGCACGGCCTGACGGTCAGCCCCGGCGGTAATCTGGAAAAGGATGGCCATCCCTATCGCGGAATAGGTGTTAATTTTGTCGGTGCCCTGCGGCGGCTATTGGTGAACCCTGACGATCCATCGGTTCCGCGCGACTTCAAGGAACTGGAAGCCTATCACATCCCTTTTGTGCGATTTCCCGCTCTGGCCGTTTGGGGAACTCCTGCTCGGTGTCGACGGTACCTCGACCGGGTGTATGTAAATAATCCCGGCAGCTACTTCACGGCCATGGATAATCTTTGTGCCATCGCCAACGAGTATCACGTTGGGCTGATTCCGAGTTTATTTTTTACATTTTGGCCCGATGCCCTGTCCCACCACCACGGCCTGGCGGCGGCGAATAATCCTCAGAGCCACGTTTTTCATATATGGACACAATATACAATCCATATGGTCACACGATACGAACACAATCCGGCAATCTGGGGCTGGGAATTTGGCAATGAGTTCAACTTGAGGGCGGATCTGCCCAAAACGCGATTGCCAAACAATAAATCCGCGTGGGGTTACACCCATTCCCAGATGTGGGAATTGTACGGGCGATTCGTCCATCTGGTAAGACAGTATGATCCTTATCACATTATTGAAGCCGGCAACAGTCGCCCGCGCAATGACTCCTGGCATAACATGGTGGATCACACTTGGAAGAAAGACTCGCCCGCCCAATGGGCCTACATGCTAAAAAAAGACAATGCCGCCTTTGATATGATCTGCGTGCATGAGTATAGAGGGCTGGCTCCCGCGAACATTGCCCGTGTGGCGGCACTGGCGGGCGCGTGGCACAAGCCGCTCTATGTGGGTGAATTCGGTGCTTCCGGACCACCGGCAAAGAGCCGTAGGCTCTTCGCCGCTATCCTTGATTCGATTCTCAGAAATAATGTGCCGCTGGCATCGGTATGGTCGTTTGATCAAAGGTTGAAATCATCGGGACCACACGCCAATTCCATTACACCGACCAATGACCGCAGATTCATGCTCAAGGCCATTGAGACTGCCGATGAACAATTTCTGAATGGGCATTAGCGTGTAAGCTATTTCGTTTACTCCATGCCAGTTGGACGCGGGCCGGAGATATGTGACCTTTTTTTATGTGTGGATGTCAGATGTGCAAGCGTCGCAAGTTTATCAAAGTTATGGCACCGGCGCTGGTCGGTGCGATGATTACCCGGAAACGCTCAACAGCGCAGGCGGGCGTGGTGCTCAAGACGTCGGCGATTGCATTGCGGATACCGCCTTTTGTGGAAGTTAACGCATGGGAATGAAACGCAACGAATATCTGGATCGTGAGGAAATTAAAACATAATGATTAAAAAAATGATCAAAATAAAACAACATATTGGAATTTTGTTGATCAGCATGGCGGTTTGCGGATTGCTCATGACCCTTAACACGGCCTGCACCGCCAAACCGCATAAGACCGCAGCGCTACAGGTTCAGTGGCATGGCCTGACGGTCAATGCGCAGGGTGTCGTGGAAAAACATGGCCAACCCTATCGTGGCATCGGGGCCAATTTTGTCGGCGCCCTGCGGCGACTGCTGGTGAATCCTGATGATCCGTCGGTTCCGCGCGACTTCAAGGAACTGGAAGCCTATCACATACCTTTTGTGAGATTTCCCGCGTTGGCCGCATGGGGAACCCCCGCCCAGTGCCGCACGTATATAAATAAAATGTATTACCATCATCCAATTAAGTACTTCCATGCCATGGACACGCTTTGTGCCATCGCCAATAAATATCATGTCGGACTGATTCCGAGTTTGTTTTTTACGCCTTGGCCCAATGCGTTATCGGGAAAGCCGGGGCTGGGAGCCTGGAATAACCCCAAAAGCCGGACGTATCAATTATGGACACATTATACAATTCAGATGGTCACACGTTACGAGCATAACCCAGCCATTTGGGGCTGGGAAATGGGTAATGAACTGAACTTGGCGATGGATCTGCCCAACGCCAAAACGCAATTTCCCGGCTATAAGCCGTCATGGGATTACACCCATGCCCAGATGTGGGAATTGTATGCGCGATTTGTCCATCTGGTAAGACAGTATGATCCTTATCACATTATTGAAGCGGGCAACAGTCGTCCGCGCGGGGACTCCTGGCACAATATGATGTACCACGTATGGAAGAAAGATACGCCGGCGCAATGGGCCTACATGTTGAAGCGAGATAACGCCCCTTTTGATATCATCTGCGTGCATGAATACGGTGCTCAGGCACCGGCGAATATCGCCCGAGTCGCGGCACTGGCGGCAGGATGGCACAAACCGGTTTTTGTGGGTGAATTTGGCGCGCCCGGCCCTCCCGCTCAAAGCCGCAAGCTTTTCACCGCCATATTAGCTTCGATTCTTAAGGCGAAAGTGCCGCTGGCGGCGGTGTGGGCCTTTGATGAAAGAGATCAAACGGTCGGTGATAATGACTATTCCATCACGCCGACCAATGACCGCAGCTTTATGCTCAAGGCCATTGAGGCCGCCAATATTAATTTAAGTGCGCAGCGGTAATGATTCGGCTGTCGCAATAAAGTATAACTGGGTTTTGTTTTATGCAGGAGATAAGTAATGTCGATTCACAAGTTCATCATGGCGCTGACGTTGTTAGGTGTCGTACTTTTAACACAGACCTCATCGGCTTTCGGCGCAGGTGATCCGCTCGATGCACTGGCTCCCAAATCCGTGGTCAGTCAGGGAAATCTGGCGCGGCTGGATCGGGTATTTGAAAGGGCAATGGCCGGTCGCCACGTTACGATTGCCGCGATTGGCGGATCCATTACGCAGGGTGCCATGGCCACGAAGCCCAGATACAACTATCCCAGTCTGGTCGCCCAGTGGTTTGCCAGAACCTTTCCCAAAGCGAAGGTTTCACTGGTGAATGCCGGCGTCGGGGCAACAGGTACGCATTATGGCTGTCTGCGGGTAAAGCATGACGTTTTATCGCACCATCCGAATTTGGTGATAGTGGAATTTGCGGTGAATGATGGGGCTCAAAAAAGCTATTCCGAAACCTACGAGGGGCTTATTCGGCATATTCTTTCCGCCCCTGATCACCCGGCGGTTATTGAACTGTTCCTGATATTTGGCCATAACGGAGTCACGGAAGAAGTTCCGGAGGAAAAAATCGGTTATCACTATGACCTTCCGATGATCAGCTATCGCAATGCCGTTTGGCCGCTGCTGAAGGCAAAACAATTGGCGTGGAGTGCCATACAGGTACCCAAAAATCAGCCTGGATATATGCATCCCAATGATCGTGGCCATGCGTTGATCGCGTACTTTGTCACGCATTTTCTGCATCAATGTCTCAATAAACTCACGAAATACTCCACCGATGGATTCCCCGGCCCGCAACGGGCTAATTTGCCATCCATTCAACCGCTGCCTAAACCGCTTTACACCAGCATTTATGCCCATGCCCGCTATTGGTCGGCCGATAGCCTAAAACCCGTTTCAAACCATGGATGGAAGTTCCCA
>JAJYGE010000312.1 GCA_021785155.1 Planctomycetota bacterium | reverse complement strand
CTATCCTGTCAAACGTTCCGATGGCACCTTCTTCAATGCCGATGGGAATATAGGCTGCAAGCGGCGGCGGTGTCAAGACTTTCGTGATTACATGGTCCGAAGGACAGCACAATTTCTTTCTGCTTGGGTAAATTTCCAGTTTGGGCATATTGTGTTACCATTCACTTGGTAATGTTTTATACGCTGTGGCACAATGGGTTGTTTCGTTGTGTCCTGTGGCGTATAGGCAGGTGGTTCGCGCTGCCGGTGTCCGCTGCGCGCGGCGTAATGGCTCAATGGAGAATAGATGGAAACGCCTCTGGAAATGTTGGTTTATCAAAGTCCGCTGGTAACACGTAACGCCTCGGCTGAAATGCTGGAAGTGTTTTCTCCCCAGAGAAAATTCTCGACCTGGCGCAAAATCTGGTTGGCGCTGGCGGAAGCCCAGCAACAGCTCGGCATGCCCATTACCAATGAACAAATCGCCCAGATGAAAGCGCATCTTAATGATATCGATTTTGATGAGGCCGCTAAGCAGGAGGCCAGACTGCGGCATGATGTCATGGCCCATCTGCATACGTTTGCCAAAGCCGCTCCGGCGGCCAAGGCCATTTTGCATCTTGGCGCGACCTCCATGGATATTGTGGACAACACCGATGTGCTGTTATTGCGGGATGCACTGGATATAACGGCCCGCAAACTGGCGATTGTCATTGATAACATCGCCACATTTGCCACGCAATGGCGTGAATTGCCCGTGCTGGCTTATACGCATATTCAACCGGCTCAGCCCACGACGCTGGGGAAACGGGCAGTCCTGTGGTGTTATGATTTTGTCCTGTGTCTGGCGGATATTGAATTGCGCCAGCAGACACTGATGCTTCGGGGTATTAAAGGTACCACCGGTACGCAGGCATCCTTTCTGGAACTTTTTGAGGGGGATCACGAAAAAGTCAGAAAACTTGAATTTGCGGTTGCGGAAAAACTCGGTTTCAAACGGGTGCATCCGGTTTCCGGGCAAACGTATTCCCGCATTATTGATGTGCAGGTGGTTTCCAGCCTGGCGGCGTTGGGGGCCAGCGCTCATAAGCTGGCACAGGATGTGCGGCTGCTGGCGGCGTTTAAGGAAGTCGAAGAGCCTTTTGAGGATGAACAGGTGGGTTCATCGGCCATGGCTTATAAGCGCAACCCCGTGCTCTGTGAGCGAATTACCGGCTTGGCCCGCTGGCTGATGGGTATTGTGCAGCAGCCTCTGTTTACCGCCGCGCAGCAGATGTTTGAACGCACGCTGGATGATTCTTCCAACAAACGGCTTTCCATTCCGGAAGCTTTTTTAACTGCAGATGCCATATTGGACATGCTGGTGCATGTATCGCGCGGGCTGGTGGTGAATCAAAATGTCATCGCGCAACGTCTTGCGGCAGAGTTGCCGTTTATGACCACGGAAAATATTCTCATGGTGGCGGTCAAGGCCGGTGGCGACCGGCAGGATTTGCACGAACGCATTCGCCAGCATTCCATGGCTGCCGGAGCGGAAGTTAAACAGCATGGCCGCCCCAATGATCTCATCGCCCGGTTGAAGGCGGATGCCGCCTTTAAGTCCGTTGACCTTGAAGGCGTGATGGATCCGCGGAAATATATCGGGCGGTCTCCGCAGCAGGTTGATGAATTTGTCCGGCAAATTGTGGAACCGATCCGTCAGCGTTATCAGGGCCGGTTGAAGCATGATGTGGTCTTGAAGGTTTGATCATTGGCCATGGCAGATACTGCGGATACTGTTGTACCCATCACCGTATCCCGCATTGTGCGGGAGGGAACAGCGGTAAAATTCTGCCTGCCCGCGGGCAGTTATAAAGACCAAACCCTGGAAAGCGAATCCGTGATTATTCCCATGCGGAATTATCATGGCGATCAATGGTTTACGCTTTGCGTATCATCGCAAGTCGGCTGTCGGATGGGGTGCACATTCTGCCAGACCGGTATGATGGGATTGCTGGCTAATTTAAGCTCCGAGCAGATATTGCAGCAAATTAGAACCGCAAGAGAATTGTTACGCGCCGAAACAATTGATGGTATGCCCATACCGGATATCCGCAATGTCGTGTTTATGGGTATGGGGGAGCCGCTGGATAATTTTGATGCCGTCACACAGGCGATCGGCACAATTGCGGCACCGGGCGAATTTAATATTCCGCTTTCACGCATAACCGTTTCGACGGTGGGGCGGGTGGATGGTATTCGTAAATTGGCGGCCATGAATTGGCCATCGCTGCGTTTGGCCGTTTCTTTAACGGCCGCAACCGATGCTTTGCGCAATGAACTTATGCCCATCAACAAAGCTGTTCCATTGGCGGCGCTGCGGCAAGCGTTGCTGGATTATCCGCGTACTGGCCGCACGCGATTCTTTATTGAATACGTCATGCTTAAGGATGTGAATGATTCTCTGGCGGATGCGGAAGCTCTGGCAACGTGGTGTCAGCCGTTGCCGGTTACGGTGAATCTGATTCCGTATAACCCGCAAAATCCGGCGCGATTTGCGCCCAGTGATTCGGGGGCAATCGTCGCATTTCTGACTCATCTGCGTGGATTGGGGATTCTGGCTAAACGCCGTGCCACCATTGGGCAGCCCCTGATGGCCGCATGTGGTCAGCTTGGGAATCCGGAATTACGCCGCCGTTAAGTTATCACTTCTGGTTTGCCGCTGCCGTATTTTCAAGAATCGTAAGTAATTGCCGCGCGGAATGTTCCCAGGTAAATTCACCGCTGCGTTGCAGGCCGCGCTGCCGGAGTTGTCGGCGGAATTCCGGATCGTCGGACAACGATGAAATAGCCTCGGCCATGGAATCGACTTCATCATGGGAAAAATAGAGCACCGCATCACCGGCGAGTTCCCGCAGAGACATCATGTCGCTGCATGCCACAGCGCAGCCACACGCCATAGCTTCCAGCACGGATAATCCGAATCCCTCAAAACTTGATCCGCAACATGTCAGCATCGCATCACGATAAAGCTGGGCCAGCACCCGGTCCGATGGTGATTCGATAAACGTTACCCGCCCCAGATAACCGGCAGAGCTGATCTGGTGATAGACCGTGGTCTGCGTCCAGCGGTTTCGCCCCGCCATAATGAGTTGCAGCCGTGGATGGGCTTTGAGCACCCGTTGCATGGCCAGCCAGACACGTTGATAATTGCGGCGGGGAATGTCTGATCCAACCATCAGGATATAACGCCGATCCGTATGGAAATGCTCAATAAGCTGCTGGTGCAGTTCGGCATCAGGGTCGGGAGTGAACGTTGGATTAATTCCGTTGTGAATAATATCCACCCGGGTTCGGGGCACGTTATACAGTGCAATAATGTCGTCGCGCGTCTGTTGAGACACAGCGATTGTGCGACTGGCGCGTTGCACAGCATTGCGGTGAATGTCCCGTTGCCGGGCACCTTCATGCGTGCGGCGAACATGCGGATCAAGCTCACAGGAAAGATCATGAATGGTGTGCACCATCGGCGTGCCGGAGGAGCGGGGAATCCAGGGCGCAAAACTGTGTAAGATGTCCCAAGGTTCGCGTCCGCCGGGGCGTGCGGCCTTGCGGTTAAAAAGTCCTTCAATGTGTTCCATGGTGGAAAATCGGCGTTCAGGATGAATGCGGGTAATGTGGAAATTTTTGGGTAGCGCATCAATGACGCTGGAATCAAAGTCCCGCTGATACGGCAGATGATCTTCCAACAATATGAAAAACTCATGGTTGGTGGCCAACGCGACCCATTGCGCAACAATATTTCGCGCAAGTTGCTCAATGCCCGTAATATGCCGGGTAACCAACGGGGCGGCGTAGATGGCAATTTTCACGATCTCTCCTTACCGGTTGAAAAGATGTGTTGCGCTTTTGTAATACTTCACTACCCGCCGCCGATGAGCTTGTTGTACCGATGCTTCCGGACCGGCAGAGAGATTCATGAGGGCCTCGCCATCTGACTTTTGGCAATGGCTTCCTTCGCGGCTTTATCGGTTTCTTCGAGCACTTCATCCACAATGCCATAAGCCTTGGCTTCTCTGGCATCAAAATATTTATCGCGTTCCTGGTCTTCGGCGACTTTTTCACGCGGCTGGCCGGTTAATTTCGCCAGCAGGTCCGTGAGTGTTTCCTTGGTTTTCAGAATTTCTTCCGCCTGGATGGCGATATCGGCCGTTTGGCCATAAATGCCGCCGAAGGGCTGGTGAATCATGACTTTGGCATGCGGTAAGGCGTATCGCTTGCCTTTGGTTCCCGCGGCCAGTACCACCGCGCCGCCGCTCATGGCTTTACCGACACAAAATGTGGCGACATCGCAACTCATGAATTTCATGGTGTCATAAATGGCCAGGGTATCATCCACCGCGCCGCCGGGGGAGTTCACATAAAGATTGATATCCTGATCTTTACGGATGGATTGCAGATACAACAGTCGCATAATAACGCCGGTGGCCGAGGCGTGATCAATTTCGCCCACCAGAAACACCACGCGGTTCTCCAGCAGCATTTCATCAACGGTCATTTGCCGCCAGCGTTGATAATCCGCAATGCGCGGGCGCATCGGGATCTGATCGGAGGCAGAGGTCATCATCTCTGGTGAAAATGCCTGCTGCACCGGATTGGCAATCGGGGAAACCGGGCGACCCTGGGAATCAAAAAGCGTCATCGTGTTTATTTCCAATTACTTTCTATACCGTGTCAACCTTTATACACGTTCCATCATACGCGCCAAATTGTCTCTCGGCCAGCCTGCCGGGCGGTTATGTGCTCGGACGATGGTCGGGCGGAGCTTTCGCCGGAGATCATGCGTGAATAATGCCGGACTTTTCAGGCTATTTTTGGCTGATTGAGCGCGGCGATACGCAATATCAGCCGCGTGCGCCGGCCAGACCAACGGTTAATTTATGCTCCGGGCCGGTGAAGGGCAGGCCGGGAACACTTTGGCCTTTCTGGTACGCGCTGCGGGCGCTGCCGGAAATTGATACGCTGCTTTTAACATCACAGGCGTGCGCATCAGCTCCGAGGCCAAAATCGCTTTCAACCATATCCTGGATTTCGCGCATTTCGTCTTGGGAAAGCAATTTTCCGTCGCAAGCTGCGACACATTCAGTCAGTTCCGCTTCAGTACTGATGTTCGGCTGCACGCTGACGCTGGTGGGCCAGGTCAAAAGCCACTTGAGCGCCAATTGCCCCATGGTGCACCCGTGGCGTTTTTGGATGTGCCGCACTTTTTCGACCTTTTTTAATCCATAGATCAGCCAGTTGCGATCCCGGAATTTACGGTGGTCGGTAAACGTGGAATCTTCGGTATACAGGTCCTGCAAAATACCGGAGCTGTGCGGCACGCGGCTAATAATGCCGCCAACGCCGAGTTCCTGCGCCAGTTCGCAAAATTCGCGACCGGGGTGCTGTTCGAACATGTTAAACACGGTTTGCACGGTTGCCACCCGCCAATGTTTTAATGCCACCACGCCCTCTTCCCGCCATCCGATGGCCGGTCCAAGCGCGACTCCCCAGTGGCGGATTTTTCCCTGCTTTTGCAAATTGTTTAGAGCATCGACCAAGCCGTCGTTCATCTGCGGAAGTTTGATGTTATGCGCCTGCCAGAGGTCGATATGATCGGTCTGCAGCCGCTTGAGTGATTCTTCGAGGGCTTTTTGAATAAATGCCGGCGAGAAATCCTGTTTGCGTTCTTTATGGGAGCCCTCGGTTCCCGGATCGCCATAAAAGTCATATCCAAATTTGGTGGAGAGAATAATATTTTCACGTCCGGCAAACCGGAGCGTTTCCACCATCAGTTTTTCGGCGCGGCCATTATCATAGGCATCAGCGGTGTCAAAGAAATTCACGCCCAGTTCAAACGCCCGGTTTTGCAGGCGAATGCCCTCCGGTTCATCTGCCGGTCCCTTACCCCACATAAAGCTGCCGAAGATAAAATTGCCGAAAGAGAGTTCAGAAACATTGAGGTCTGTACCGGGAATTAAACGATAACGCATGATCATAGGCTCCTGTTTTTTCATGCACGCCCAAAGCGTGTAATAAAGCATTTTAGCCGAAGTGAACGCAGGATTAAACCGCGCCACAACGACACGAATCCATTTCCCTGCGGTAAGGGTAGTGGTTTTACAGTATTGGCAGTAATTTCAGTATTGGCCGGTAGATTCAGTAGGGGAATGGGGCCGCCCCGGCGCGCACGGGATAAACTTCTTGCACGGATAAAACGGATTAACGCTTGGGGGTTTGGTTTACCATCCCGATCACAATTATTTAAGCGGGGGTGTTCGGGATAAACTCTGACGCGACGGCATCCCGATAACAATTAGTAACCGTGGATATAGGGATAAACTGCGAAACGACGGATTCACAAGGAGGTACCGGAGGGAGGGGAGGATGTGGGGTTTCAGTATTGGGCAGTAATTGCAGTATTGGTCAGTAGTCTCCCATGATGCCAAGCCTCACCCGCGCAGGATGAAAAAGGCCGTGCGCCTGCTATCATTTTTACGGCTTGCATTCCTGGGCCGTAGGCCGTCGTTTTCTTGGCGCGGCATAGTTGCCAGCCCGCGCAGTAGTCTGGTCCGGACATCGCCTCGTCCCCCGCATTGTTGCAAGCGCTGTGAGCAGGGAGTCGGATATTTAACCGTTCCCATTGGTTACCTCGAATCTAACCGGCGTACATGCGTCCCGATACCGGTGGGCATGGTGGCATCCATTGCAAAACGAGGAGATATTTTATGGCTGGTCCAGGCGGCGGTGGTTTTGGAGAAAGCGAATTATTACGGTGAATTCGTGTATCGCGTTCGCTGGCCAGCGAGAAGTGGTTGTGTCCATTTTTCCCGTTGAAAGCAGTAGTAAGGTCAGAATATCCTTGGAATGGGGAACCGTCGTCGTCTGCTTGGCAACAGCCCCGGCGATGGCACTTTTCATCGCCGAGGTGGCCATAAGTTCCGGTCCCCCGCATGATGCTCATTATCCTACCGGTTGCACTGACTATTACAGTGAGAATGCTCGTTCTGCTTTCTATTTGATTTTGTCCGTGAGGCGACAACGGGTGTAAAACTTGATTATCGGGCCGGGCGATGCTACCATCCCTTACATACCCCATGGGGGTATGTGAAATGGGATTGCAGCTTTATGCCACGGAAAGCAAAGGTCAGATTATCCGCACCGCACGGGACTCAGGGGAAATCTGTTGGCGGCGGCCTTGCGGGAGCGCAGGGGCAGGGAGTGAACCGTGTTGGTTCCGGGGGGAAAGCTTTGGCGGTTGATCCAGATAAGAAAATCGGTAATCTGCATCGCCTGAAAAGAATTGAGGGACAGATTCGCGGCCTGCATGATATGGTGCAGCGGGATCGCTACTGCGCGGATATTCTTATTCAGATTGCCGCGGTTCAAAAGTCTCTGGCCAGCGTTGCCAGGCAAGTGCTTGGCAATCATTTGAAACACTGTGTCTCGCACAGCATTCGCGCGGGCGGGGCGCAAGCGGATGCCGCGTGCGAGGAACTCCTGAAACTCGTATCCCACATCGACCGCTGATTGAAAGGTTCGCATGATCAATATCCTGACACAACAATCCGGAGTTCCGTCAGATGTTGTCCAGAACATTGATCCGGTATGCGGTATGAAGGTAACGCCCGCCAACGCGGCCGGACACTATGTTCATGCCGGCATAACTTATTATTTCTGTGGTAAAAGCTGCCTTGAGAAATTCAAGGCCAATCCTGAACAATATGTCGGAAAATCAGGAACTGCCGCAACACATATTGATCCGGTGTGCGGTATGAACGTGGTGCCGGAAAAAGCCGCCGGCGTATGGGATCATGCGGGTGCCAGATATTATTTTTGCGGCAAAAGCTGTTTGGAGAAATTCAAGGCCAATCCGGAGCCATTCCTGAACAAGCCACCGGGGGCAAGCGCTTCGGCGTCCATGGTGCAACTGGACGTGTCCGCAAAGGGTAAGAGAGCCGATGGATTAACTGACGCAAATCTGATACCGAAACCGCAAAGCGCTAATAAAAAGGTTCGCTATATCTGCCCGATGGATCCGCAAGTTCTCAGCGACAAGCCGCGGGCCTGCCCCAAGTGTGGCATGGCTTTGGAATTGGAATCGCCACTTGCGCCGATGAAGAAAGCGATTCAGTATACCTGCCCGATGGACCCAGAAATTATCCGCGATCATCCCGGGGCATGTCCTAAGTGCGGCATGGCCTTGGAACCCATGGAAGTTCAAGCGGCAGATACGGAAAATAGTCCGGAACTAGTGGATATGTCGCACCGG
>JAJYGE010000575.1 GCA_021785155.1 Planctomycetota bacterium | reverse complement strand
CCAGATGCTCAACTTCCTCATCATCGCGGTGCTCGCCGCCGTCCCCTTGGTGGCGGGCGTGTTAATCCTCGGCTTCAACGGCGCGATCCGTGGGATTAAGGTGCTTCGGCAAAGATACGGATTTTCCGAAGATTGAGCCTATGAAGATGAACGTACAAACCATTGAAGTGGCCGGGCAACGCAAGGCGATATTGCCCGAAAGCCAGTATTTCAAACTGTTGGAGCCGACGGGCTGCACGAGGCCAGAAGCGAGTCTACCGCCTATGCCCGCCAAGCTGCCGGGCGACATCTATCCGGCCCGGGAATATTTGCGGGCCTCTATTGCGCCGGAGATTATCAGCACCCGCCGCCGGTTGAGATTATCGCAAGCCGGGCTGGCGATACCGCAATTGAATCGGCTGGAACGCGCCAAGGGAAAGCCGCCATGCTGGCTAGGGGCACCGGCACCAAGCACGCGGCGATTTACCAAAGCCGCGTATCGGCTTTATTCAAAACCTGTAAATTTAAGTTTCTGACCGACCTGCAACCGGGCAAGGTACAAACCGAAATCGCCGACCTCCGCAAACCTAAACCAAAGGCTGCCGCCGCTGGCGACAATCCGGGCCAACCGCCCAGAATGACCAAGGGCATGAGCCTGCAAACCTGCAACCATACGACAACCGCCGCCAAGGCGTTCACGCACTGGGCCTGCCGCGATGGCCGCCGGGCCTTGACCGATGCCGAAGTAAACGCACTAATTACCGCCGCTGAATCCGGGCCGTATCTGGTTGGCACGCTGCTGCCGGGACAAACCCGGCCAAAGGTTGGCCCGCAAACCATCCTTGGCATTGCCGGGCTTGATCGGGCAATCGTTTACCGCGTGGCCGTTGGCACGGGCTTTCGCAAGGCCGAGATTGAGAGCCTGACGCCAGAGAGTTTTAATCTTGATAACGATCCGCCGACAATCACAATCCGGGCCGGATATTCCAAGCACCGCCGCGAAGATATTCAACCGATACGCCAAGACCTTGCGGATATGCTGCGGACGTTCGTTGCGGGCAAGCCTGCTGGTACGCCGGTATTCGCCATGCCAGAAAAAGCTTTTAAGATAATGCAGGCCGACCTTGCCAGCGCCCGGGCCACGTATGTTGGCGATGCGGCAACCGCTGCGGAGCGAACCGAGCGCGAACAATCAGGCTTTTGCCTGTATGCCGATGCCGCTGGTCGTTACGCGGATTTTCACGCACTACGGCATACGTACATTACCCGGCTGGTTAAGAGCAATGCGAGCGTAAAAGTCTGCCAAGAATTGGCGCGTCATTCTGACCCTAAATTAACCTTTGCGGTTTACTCGCACGTTGGCATGGCGGACACAAGCCGGGCATTGGATAAACTGCCGGGCCTGACCCCGCCGCAAGCTGAAAAGCAAACCACGTTGGCCTTGCGGACTGGCACCGATAACCTGCCGGTAAGCGCCGTGGCCGAACTGGCGGATACAACACATGGAACTACTGAAATAAAAGAAAATAGCTTGGCGTTCTGCTTGGCGCTTTCAGACGAAAACCGCGAACTCCGGCGAACTGAAAGCTGGACAAGGCAACAATCAACAAACCCGCATGGATAGCGGGGAAGCCCGCGATAATCAAGGGAATTTATCACTGCGCCCGACAGGGATCGAACCTGTGACCTGCGGTTTAGGAAACCACCGCTCTATCCAACTGAGCTACGGGCGCGATTCCATCTATGGTAAGCAAGATTATAACAATTTATCGGGTTATTGCCCAAAGCCGATAAATGGCCACGCCAGAAAGCGTAATGGCACCGGCACAATAACCGGATGCGCCATAGTACCTGAAACGCGTAATTCCAGGAGTTGCGATCGGGCCAGTCCAAAGAGAAAACCCAGCAGCGGTACCCGCGTGCCGTGTGGAGATTGCGTTAACAACCGAAGGTTAATATCTGTGGTTTTGAGATTCAAGGAACCTTCACCTACCAGATTCACGCCCGGGCTACTCAATGAAATAGGATTAAATCGCACAACGTTGTTGTCGATGACATATCGCACATCGGCGTGCTTGAAATCGGAACTGATTGGCAGGCGCAACGTAACGATCTGCATCAATCCCATGGCCATGGGCACGTCATAAATGCTGGCCTTGTGAATAATCAGTTGTCCACTGCCCTGACGCGTTGGATTTTTCCCCATCGTGGCATTGAGCATCAGTGAAGCATCAACTATTCCGGTGCTGGTCTGAATGCCCTTTGCACCGACGTTGTTTGCCGGCGCAGTAAGCAGCCCGGCGAGTTGCGATCCATGTAACTGACACGCCACGGCGTAGGAGGCATTTTTTCCGGTATGAATTCGAATATTTCCGGTCAGTTTTCCGCCCGCGACAATTCCATTGATATGGTCGATCGTGATGATATGGGTGGACGAATTGGCGGTGATGTCGCCCACCAGCGGATCGGCAATTCTGCCTTTCCAATTTAATCGCGTCACCCCAAATTGCCCATCAAGCATGGGAAATGAGCTGCCCGGCCCCAGATCAAGCGCGATGGTGATGATGGCCTGTTTGGCTTTAAGTTTAACATCGCCCGCTGTGACAAGGTTATTCAATACCAGCGATCCGGTGAAATGCCAGCGATACGCTTTGCCGATCTTAATGCGAGTCAATGTCGGAAGTTCAAGCAGCCAGCTTGCACTGGGTTTCAGTTCATCAATGAATTGCCGGGTCGATCCCGGAATTAAGGACATCCACGACTTTGACAAATGCGGACCGTGGGCGGTAAGGGACAAGCCCAATGCCTCTGAACGGGTATGATACGCGCCGGAGAGTTTCAGGCGCTGTGCACCGGCGCTCGCATGAATATTGGTCATATTAATGACCCCATTGGCCACATCGACCTGTCCGGTGATTGCGGAAAGCGGTGCCGGTAAAAAAGCCGGAGCCACGCTCATCCCATCCGGCTCTACCCGCACAAGATATTTCTGATCGCGCATTGCGGTAGCGGCGGTAAGCCTGTTCTGGTGCGCTAAAACAGAATAGGTAAAACTTCCGTTGCTGGGGCCTCGAATTTTCCATTTATTCCAGAATTCCGCCATGATCTTGGGTATATGTGTGGGTGCCGCAGCGGCAATTTGAATATTTTTCCAGCTTCCGCCGGCACGGATGCGCACCGGACCCGTATGAGGCTCAACAATCGCACCGGATACAGCGAGAGTTCCTTTGCCATCCGCGCCCGTAAGGCCTGTAACACGGTTGATGATCAGGCCTCTGGAACTGATATGCGCCAATGCCACAACATGATGCAGCGGCCACGGCAGTTGCGCTGGAGCCATGACGCCATGATCGATATTCAGCATTCCCTGCACAGCCGGATTTCCGGCAGGCCCACGTGTAATCATCGCATCAAGATCGGCATAACCGGCTTTAACATGCAGCAATTTAATCCATCGGGCCCATGATCCCGGCAGACTTCCGGTCAGCGTGTGATTAATTGGGACATGGATGGCCTGGAGGTGCACCATGGGTTGCAGCTTGGCGAGGTCTTTTGGTGAGTAGGTAACCTTACCGGTAAAAATAATATGACCCCTGGTACCAACGGGGGCCTCAAGCTTAATGATCTTCGTTTCATGATCGGTAAATATCAGCGAGCCATGAACATGTTCCAGTGGAAAAGGTAAATCCCGGTAAGCGCCGGAGACATCCTGGGGGAAAATATGCAGAACAATGCGCGGATCACCATGGGTACCGGCGGCATGTGTAACATCACAGACAAATCCCCCCACGCCTACGGGATTAAACCTGTTCCAGATAGGCCGAATATCCACCGGCAGGCAGGCCGCAAGCCGACGATCAAAATCGGCATGGGGCGAACTGATAACCAGATTGATAGGGCCGTCGTTTTCATTGATCGCCACGCTGCCTTTCAGGGAAACAGGAAAGGACTCGGCAGTGGCCTGAACGTTGACGAAATTAATGTGATGGGCCGTAAAGCGAATCAGCCCATGAACATGCTCCATGGGATATGGAAAATTGACATAGCGTGCCTGCACATTTTTACAGTTGATTTCTCCGCGTACACTCGGTGCGGCATGTAATTGACTGCGGTCGATATGTACAGTGAGACTCAGCAGGCCACTGGGCCGCAATGGATGAAAAATGGCCTGCGCAAACGAGAAATCCTGCGTGGAAAAAATCTTCGGGTAGGGAAATGGAATATTGATATTCGACAGCTTCACGGTCAGATGAAAAGGCGCGCCGGACTCGTAGCCGTCAAATTGGGCGCTGGGCACCTGAAAATGCCAGCCCAACACCACTCCATGAAGATCATCGATACTAAAACCGGTGTTACTGATGGTCACGTGGCCATTGAGGTTATTCAATGGAATGACCTGCGGTCCAAACCGACGGCTGGGAGCGACGGTCTCAATGGATACGCCATCCAGAATCGCCTGAATATGCAGGCCTGAATCCGGACTTACTTTAAAAACGATATCGCGCATGGCTCCCCGCAAGTGCAATTTACGCCATAGATCCTGCACCGGCGCCGGCATGGTGCGGCGAAAGCCCGGCGTAAATTGCAGTTGATCGATCCGGGCGGAAAATTCGCGTGTGCCGATGTTGTAACGTCCAGTCAAAACAATACCCGGATGTCCATCAAACGTTTGTTGTTCCATATCCAACTGATACGTGGAATGCGATTCCGGACTGGGGCCCATCTCGGCGTTAACAAGACTTTGCCCGACCATGCGATAGACGCCATGCCGAATCTCTCCCCAACGGACTATCGCGTTTTGCAGATTGATTGCCGGTAAATGTGTTGGACGATTGTTTTGATAGATCGTCCGCGGTGGCTTATTTGATGGCGTTGCGGCGGGACTGGTTGTTGCCGATTGCACAAATCCTTCATAATTCCATTGCCGGACGTCGAGATCATCGACCAAATTAAGCATGGGGCGAACCGCAGTTATCTGTGAAGCGTGAAGCCGCCCGCTGAAAAGTCCCAACCAATTAAAGCGAACCTCCACCTGATCAGCGGCGAATAAGGTGGTTGATGGCATTTTCCCCGGATTCGTCCTCAGTCGGACACCACCAAGCCGTAAGGTTCCATTCCAGGACAGGGTGGCATTCTGCACGGTTACCCGCGCGCCGAGTACGTGTGAAAGCAGCAGACCGGACATGGCGCTTAATCGCTTAGGGTTGGTCAGATACCATACGGCACCGATGATTAAAGTCAGCAGCAGTAATACCGATATGGAAATCAACCGACGCACCCGCCCCACAAACATGGCATGGGGCGACCGATGCGCGCGCCCTATGGCGGCAGTTTTCCACCATTTGGCGGGACTGGCTCGGGGAAAATCAGCCATGAAACAACACCACGTCCATTCATTCTGCAAAACGTCCGGAATTGTTATTTCCGGAAATGCCACATCACTTATTGCGTTCTTGCCGCGATTTAAACCGCCGCGGCGGCATCGGGAACCCGCCGTATCGTACCGGCCATCCCAATGGCCGCAAAAACTACCACCAGCGGCATAACTGGAACTCGATAACGAACCGAACCCAGGAACACCGCGTGCATCAATGTAAAGTATACGATTGGAACCAGCAGTACACCAAATAAAGGCGATCTGACCGGGTAGCGGCATATACCGATAATTGCAAGAATAAATAGCGGACTGTACCAAAGCGTAAGCGCGGCATTAAGCCACATATTGGTATATCCCCGGGCGTGCAGCCAGGGAGACCATGTGCGGGCAATCTTAACAAAAGCCAGTCGAATGACACGCGCCGGATGCCTAGCCATATCTGTAAACGCCCGGTTTGTCCACGCCAGATCGCGCTGGCTTTCATTAAGGCGCTGAATGGATGGAGGGATGACCAGATCGGATTGTCGCGGGCCGCCGGTTGCACCCGAATAAACCGATTCATAAAGACTGATTCCCTGCATGGTCGTAAATCGGAAAAAATCCTGATGGAATAGTTGATCATTCCGCACCCACCAAGGCAGGAGACATAAAAAACAGACGAGTAACGTCAGCAGGCCACCTATCACAAACCTCATGCGATCCTTGCGCCAGCGTGTCAAGCAGACACACCAGGCCAGAAGCGGAAACAGACAAAGCGACACTTCCGCACGGATATACACGCCTATAGCCCACAATACCGCAAAGCTTAACCAGATCCACCACTTATTGGGCCGTTGCATAGCCTGCAAAAGCAGGTAGAGACTTAGAATAAACACACAGGTAAATAACGGTTCGGTCAACAATGAGGCGGAAAAGCCAATCCCCAACGGGTCCAGAGCCGTCAACGCACCAGAGAGCAACCCTGTTGCCGGCGACACGCAGCGGCCAAGCAGCGCGGAAAACGTAGTGGTTAACGCACTTAACACCGCCTGTGCCAGGAGAATTGGTAAATGATGAAATCCAAATATCGAATAGAAACCGGCCACAAATACCGGGTAGCCCGGCATTCGCCGGGCCAATTGCCCGTGAATTTCATAGGCATGACCCGCCACAATCGCCTTAGCTAAAGCGGAATAATCCGCTGAATCCGGCAGATAATACGGATGCACAATTGCCGCAAACACACGAACCGCCAGCGCAAAGATAAATATTCCCGCCAATGCGCAACGATAGTGTGTTGCGTTTTCGGCCCAGAAATCAAAGCGTTTCCAAATCGAACGGTAAAACTTCAACACTTCCTCCGCCTCCGTTGCTTGCCGCCATCGCCCGATACACGGTGGATGTTAATACGATTGCGGATCACCTTCAGCCGTATCGCCCCGCCGAATTGGATTTCACCGCGCAAAGATCGGTTGCGCAGTTTATCAAGCACCTCCAACAGCGTGGTGGTGTTAATAGTATCCTCGTCGCCGCCGGCATCCACAATCGCCATCCGCAGCGCCAGCGCTGCCGGCGCCGGATGAGCTTCCGTCATGCCAACCGATGAAAAGCTCACACGATCGTTTCCACGGCGATAGCGGGCCGTCCGCAACAATGCTCTGGCGTGTTGCTTAAGAAAATCAGCGGCGGCCCGGTCGTGGCGGGCATTACGTTGTAATAACTCGCGGATGCGCGGCTGGTACGTTTCCAATATCGGCAGCAACTCATGACGAATTCGGTTGCGTAAATAGTGTGTATCCTGATTACTCAAATCTTCACGCCACGGCTGACGGATATGCGTGAGCCATTTTTTCAACTGCTCACCTGGCCACGGCAACAACGGACGCACCAGTTGCACATCCCCGCGCCGCTCTTTTTCACTCATACCCGCCAGCCCGGTCACCCCAGCCCCCCGCAGCAGCCGCATGAGAATCGTCTCCGCCTGATCATCGGCATGGTGTGCGAGCAAAATAACATCACAGCGACTTCCGGCGGCCATGGTCAGCAATGCTTGATACCGCCCGTCGCGTGCCACGTTTTCACTTACGGCACGCTTTTCCCCGGATCGCTTCAGATTCAATTTTCTGCTCCGAAACGGCAATTGCAGCGATTTTGCCAGGTTCCGGACAAATAATTCATCACGCGTGGATTCCCGCCCACGCAGTTGATGGTTTACGTGGCCGACAATCAACTCCCAATGCCAATGATCGGATTGATTCACCGCGTGAAACAGCTTCAATAATGCCACACTGTCGGCTCCGCCGGAGCAGGCCACAAGCATACGCATGTTTGGCATAAGCAACCGCCTGCGGTGCAGATGTTGATCGAGCTGTTGAACAAGGCCGGCAGGAGCGGGCATAATACATCCTATGAAATACCGACCTTATCTTAACGGCACAGGGTTCTTGCGGCCAACCGGCGGTGGCACCAATATTTTCCCAACCCAGCTTTTATTTAAGTGCTTATCGGCGCACGCTTTCCGATATGGCGACAAGCAGCGATCTTTGGACGCTTCGCAGAAGCCACGAACACTACCACACAACACCAGTTTTGGCGTGGCCGTGGTTGCACTGTTGTATCTTTTTTTACCATCGCTGGTTACCGGTCAAAGTCTCAACAGTATTCTTTCCCGGGCGCAGAAGGTTCAAGCGCCTGGCAGCGGTAAGTTCAAACCCGATAATGACGTGCATCCGTTCAGCACGTCCAACGGCAATACGTCTCTGGCGGTGCGAAACGGCGTTGTGACATTGAGCAATGGCACGGTGCTTGCCGGACAGGTATGGACGACGTTGAAAACGCCCTTCCGCGTATGGCTGGCGGACATCAAACAATATCGTGATATTGACATACGTCTAATAAAAACCATTCACGTTCATGTGCTTTCGGCCAAGGAAATTC
>JAJYGE010000557.1:5333-8274 GCA_021785155.1 Planctomycetota bacterium | reverse complement strand
TTTTGTGGTAATTCTGGAACGACCATTCGCTTTCTTGCGGCCCTGTGTGCCGCCGCCGAAGGGCAGTATGTCCTTGATGGCGTGGAACGCATGAGGCAACGCCCGATTGGTGAACTTGTTGAGGCCCTGCGTGCCATTGGCGCAGCGGCAGATTATGTCGGCCAATCAGGCTATCCGCCGGTGCGCGTCGGCGGTGGTTTGGCGGGCGGTACATGCCGGTTTTCCGCCAGTCAGAGCAGCCAATATATTTCAGCGATCCTCATGGCCGCTCCCTTGGCCCGCAACGCTGTGAATGTGGAGTTAATCGCCCCAGTCACCAGTGAACCTTATGTTCGCATGACCCTAGCCATGATGCAACAGTTCGGCGTTAGCACCCAGACCGCCCGAACAGCGGATAATTCCGCCGCCAACCGGGTTATTCATATCCCCAACGGCGGTGGCTATAAAGCCCGCCAATACGCCATTGAGCCTGACGCCAGCAATGCCAGCTATTTTCTCGCGGCAGCGGCAATATGCCCCGGTTCACAGGTTACAATCCACGGTTTAGGCCGAGATTCCTTGCAGGGAGATGTTCTGTTTGCTGATGTGTTGCGGCAAATGGGGGCCAACATGATGATGGAGTCAGATGCGATTCATCTTGGCGGTGGCCGCAATCTTACCGGCATTACCGTAAATATGAATGGCATTCCTGATATGGTTCAAACATTGGCGGTGGTGGCCCTGTTTGCGCAGGGGCCGACGCGGATATTTAATGTCGGAAATTTGCGGGTGAAAGAAACCGACCGGCTGGCAGCACTGGAGAAAGAACTGACCAAACTTGGTGCTGTTGTTTCCACCACGATGGACAGCATTGTCATTGATCCGCCGGACAAACCGAACGGTGCCCGCATCAGCACGTATGACGATCACCGCATGGCCATGGCCTTTGCGGTAGCAGCAACGCGCATTGCGGGCATTGAAATTGAAAATCCGCAGTGCGCGGCGAAGACCTATCCTGAGTTCTTTAAGGACTTCCAAGCCTGTATTACAGCCCGTAGTTCTTAGCGCTCCACCCTTTGATCCGACCGCGGCTGGGTTTGCGGCCATGATTAGCGGCCTTGCCAGCCCAACGTAACTTATGATTTCTCTTTCTGCGTGCCATGTTCAAATCCTTAGCGTATTAACCGTCCATTAACAAATTCAAAGCTCCGCATTATACCCCCAACCCCAAAAAACCGCAAAAGTTCAAAATTCAAAAGGCAAATATGTTCTTGCGGAAATGGTAACTGTGGTGTGTTGCTGATCGTTCACCCGGAAATGCCCCGTGGAGGGGGCTATAATGGTGCGGCGGTCTTATTACAGTAGTGGTTAATGTGATGGTGATCGCCATGGGGCTGTTTTTTTACGTTTTGCTGGTTCAATGCTTTTATGGAGGTCTTTCATCATGAGGTTCCACAAATATTTTGCGGTTTTTGCCGCGGCGCTGTTTGCTCCGGTAATGATGGTTGCACTCGGCGGATGTTTCTACGGTGGTCATGATGATCACCGTGATCGTGGCTATGATTATCATCACGACGAAGGAATGAGGCCGGTGCCTGCGGTCAATAGTCCGAAGGAAACTATTTCCGTGGCAGCTCCCAAGGCCAACGCAAATCGTGCGTTGCTTACGTTGCGTTCGCGCCAGAGCTAATACCGCCCGCGACGGCAATACGTTGTGCGATGGCATCTGCGGCTAAATGGACTGTCGAGTTCCCGCGGCACGAAAATCGATGGAACATACGAGAGATATAAGAAATGCGGCGGTGCTCTGCGCTTACGCTGTGCACAATGCCCCAAGCTCCGATCCCGCGCCCTGTACGTTATTGACTACGCCAATTCAAGTCCCGGTGGTATGATCTGCGAAAATTGAAGATTCGCGCGTCAGAGGGTGCGGAAAACATGGCGTTAAAAAAAACATTCTGCCTGAATCACCCGGATCGCCCGGCGATTGGTATTTGTGTTATTACCGGGCAGGCGATCTGTGAGGAATGTTCGACGCGTTATGAGGGTGTGAATTATTCACGTGAGGGTCTGCGCATTTTGCAAGCCCGCCGCAAGGCCGAAAACATTGTGCGCTGGTGGCCTGATCGATTATGGTTGATTGTCTGCACGCTGTTAAGCCCGCTATCGGTGCTGCTGGTTTATTTTGGTTTTCGCGCTTTGATCTTTTTTATGGGGTTGCGGAGCTAATTCATGCCAAAACCCCAGGACACCATTGATTTGCAATCCAACGGCGATTTTGCCGGTTCGCTGGATGCGGGCTTGGAATTTATTCGTGCCCACGCCGCATGGACTGTGCCAATGTATGTTCTGGCCGTTGCCCCCGCGGCATTGTTGATGCTGCCGATTATTGCGGATATTGCGGTACATCGTCCCAGCGATACAACGCTGTATTGCTGGCTGCTGCTTCCGGCGATGGTGTGGCGGTGGTGTATTCTCGCAATCATTCAGCATCGCGTGCGCTGGGCCGTAACCGGGAAAACGGACGGCAATTTACTAAAGCGGCAACTGTTTCCGCTGATAATTCTCAGGCTCTCACTGGCGGTTTGGGCGGTTTGGGGCTGCTGGCTGCTGCTGGTGCCCGGGTTTCCCGCGATTATTCTTGGTGCGCTGGTGGTGCCGAGCCTGGTGGATGCCCCCGGGCTTTCATTTAAGCATATCCGCCGCCCCATGCTGCTTGGCTTGACTTCAGTCAGCACCTGGCGACAGCTTTGCGTGGTGCTGCTGACGTTTGTTGTTGTGTATATCGGTATTATTGGAACGCTGGACATTTTTGCCGACACGGTTATCCCCTCTTTCGCGGGTATTTCAGATTTGCATTTGCAATTGCTGCTGCGCAGCTCCGCATTGAAAATGGGCATGATGCTGTTTATCTGGATGGGATTTGATTTGTTGTGGCATGTCAGTTCTGTGATTCAATTTT
>JAJYGE010000557.1:0-5323 GCA_021785155.1 Planctomycetota bacterium | reverse complement strand
CCGCCATACCGGCGCGGATATACAGTTCAGACTTAATGGCTTGCGGGAGAAGGCCGCATGAATATCATGAAAGTCCTTGGCGTGCCGTTGATCATCTTATTGTTCTTTAGCGGCAATAACCTCGCCCGTGCTGCTGTATCAGCGAATGCGGCGGTTGTTCCCAACGGCCCAGGGGCCGCTGGCGTCCCCGCACGCGTGAGTTCGCCCAGCGCTGTGTCGCATCCGCATGAGCAGTTGCGAAAAATCCTGCAACAACCCCTTTTTCAACAATGGCGATTACGCGAACGGCGCCACACCACAAGCGCAAAAAATCCCTTTTGGCATGCCCTCGGTAAGCAGTGGGATCGCCTGATGAAATGGCTGGGCCATTATTTTCATCCGCATAAACGCCGCGCATTGCAGGGACATCATGCGGGGGCAGGTTTTTCTTTCGCCAGTTTTCTGGAAATAATGGGAATGGTGCTGGGCCTTGCCTTAGTGGCGGGTATTGTGATGGTGCTGTTCCGCTGGCAGGCCATGGGGAAAGCGGCAACTGCCTCCACCGACGGGTTGTTAAGCCGGGATAAAATTAAACAGGCAATGGAACAGGGCGACGCTCTGGCGATGGCCAGCGATTCATGGATGCGCGCGGCCCGACAATTTGGCAGTGACGGCGATTTCCGGGCCATGTATCGGGCGATGTATTTATCGCTGCTGGCGGGCCTGCATGAAAATGGAAAAATCCGTTTTCGCCGCAGTCACACCAACTGGCATTATGTGCGTGATTTTCATGGTAATAAGCCGGAGCGGGCGCTATTTGGATCACTGACGGATTTATTTGATCATGTCTGGTATGGCCGAAAGCTTTATCCCAACATCAGCCCCGAGTCGCTGCGTGATAAGATCAGCAGTCTGATTGTGCGTAACGGCAAAGAAAATATAGTCAATCCCACCGGCAATCTCACCGCGCAGCGGGAGGACCCGCGTGCGTAAAGTTGTGCCTGTAGTACTGGCCGTCACCTTTTTTGTGGTGTTAATCTGGCTGCTGGCCAGCGTGGCCTGGACGACTTCGCGCGGGGGCGGAGAAGTGCCACTTTACAGCGCCTATCGTTTTGACCCGTATGGCTCGGCGGCGCTGCAAAGATTTTTTCAGGCATCGGGCCGAAAGGTGACACTTTTAACCCGTCCCATTCTGCCGCAAAACGCTGCGGGCGTGTTGGTTAATATCACGCCGCCCTACGAATCTGGCATGTTGGAAAATTATTCCACCGGCAAGCATTACGATCCGCGGTTGCTGCGATGGGTAGCCGCCGGTAATACGCTTATTGACTTTACGCAAAATTCCACCGGCCTGACGGATCATTTCAATATACATGTCCTGGGGCTGGTGAGTATTGAACGATCGAAAAAGCATAAAGGAAAAAACACTCCGAAGAAAAAGCGCGGGGAACATCAACGGAAACGTCGGCACCATCGAATGCGGATACCAAGTATTTTTCCCAAGTGGCTTACCGTGATGCAAAAAGGCGACAACCCGCGAAAACTCCATCACTGGATGCGCACCATGCCGTGGAATTATTACCCCACAGCCAACGCTGATCTGCCCGCTGCGCGGCGTAACATAGAATTGCTGGCGCCCGCTTATCTGATTATTCCAAAAAAACAGAAGCAGTGGCAGGTGCTGGCCAAAACCAAATCCGGTCCGGTAGCCATCGAAAGGCCGCTGGGAAAAGGTCGCGTGATTCTGATTGGTTCACCTTGGCCAATTCTTAATGGTGGGATAGGTCATGCGGGGAATTTGGATTTCCTGCGCGCACTGATTGGAAACCAGCCGGTCATTCTGGATCAATGGAGTTTGGGCATTGGCCATAACTACACCATACTGCATATTCTTCGGCGTTACGGTCTGTTGCCCGCGCTGCTGGAATTAATCTTGCTTTTTCTTGCCTATGCCTGGAGTTGCCGCGGCTATCCATCGGTAAAATGGGGGGCTTCCAAGGTTATGGCGCGTTCCAGCGTTGAGCACATTGCGATGCTGGGGCGGTTATACGAAAGCGCCCTTTCAGAGCCGGAGATTTGCCAGCGCGTGAATCAAGAAATTCTGCGCCGCATGGCGCTGGCTTTGCGTTGCCGTCCGGATCAGATTGCGGAAAAAATAAAAAAGCAGCCGGACGCCATTAAACAGTCCTGGCACTTATTAACCGTCCGGTTGCAAACCGTAGAGCGGAATATGCGGGAAAGCTCGGGCGAATCCAAGCGACGCAAAGCCGGCAGACATCGCGTTTTGGCGGATTTAATGACACAATCATGGCAACTTGCTCAGGAGATAACGAATGGCGGACATCCAGGAACTCAAACTCCAACAAATCATCGAGGCGCTGGTCGCAGCCCGGGCGGAAATAAAGAAAGTCATCCGCGGGCAGGAATCGCTCATTGACATGATGCTGACCGCACTACTGGCCGGTGGCCACGCCCTGCTGGAAGGCGTGCCGGGAACCGCCAAAACATTAAGCGTGCGCACGCTGGCCATGACCCTTTCCTGCCGGGCCAAGCGGGTGCAATTCACGCCCGATCTTATGCCATCAGATATTCTGGGCACCACTGTCTTTACGCCCGGCTCCAATGAATTTCATCTCCATGAAGGACCGATTTTTACCGATCTGCTGTTGGCGGATGAAATCAACCGGGCACCGGCCAAAACGCAATCCGCTCTGCTGGAAGCCATGAGTGAAAGGCACGCCACCATCGATGGCCAGCGGCATTTGCTTTCGCCGGTGTTCACCGTGTTTGCCACGCAAAATCCGGTGGAATTTGAAGGCACCTACCCGTTGCCGGAAGCACAACAGGACCGGTTCCTGATAAAAATTCCGGTCGATTATCCCGATGAAGTGGCCGAGCGTGAACTGCTTAATGCCATTGATCAGGGCCATCCACCGGATCGGCTGGAAACATCAGGAATTACGGCGGTGCTGGCCTTGCAACAGCTTACTACCGCCCGGGACAATCTGGCGATGGTACGCATGGAACCGGCGATTATGGAGTATCTTATGGCGCTGGTGCGTGCCACGCGCAAGCACGAGGCCATTGTATTGGGCGGCGGCCCGCGCGCATCGATTGCGTTGTTAACTTGCAGCAAAGCCTGGGCACTGATTCATGGCCGCGATTTTGTCACCCCGGATGACATCGCCCGGCTCGCTGAGCCGGTACTGGCTCATCGCATCACACTTTCCGCCGATGCGGAAGTGGCCGGTATGCGCAAAACGGAAGTTCTGGATCAGATTATGCAGTCGCTGGAGGTTCCGCGATGAACGTGCCGGGAAAAGCGACACTTTGGGCCTTTGCGGCCATCGCGGTGCTGCTGCTTCCGGCTGCGCTTAGCCCGGCATTTGTGTATTTCGCGGTGAGCCTGGATATTGTCATTGCGGCATTATTTGTTTTCGATGCGGTTTTGCTTAATAGAACCGCTATTCGTATTACGCCGGAATTTCCCGTGCGTGGCGAAGTGGACTCTGCGCTGAAACTGGTTTATCGCATTGAAAATCTATCCGCCCGCAACGTCACGATCACACTTGAGCAACCGTGGCCGGAGGGTTTCACTGGTACGCCGCCGCGGATACATTTAACCGTGCATCCGCGTGAATCAGTATTGACCGCATTTGAAATCACGCCCTTGGCCCGTGGTCCGTTGGAATTGGACCCGGCAATTGTCAGTATGACGTTTGCCATGCCATGGGCCTTGCGGCGTAAGGTGGCACCGGTGCCGGCGGCGATTCGAATTTATCCGAATCTGCGGGGTATCCGCCGGTTTGAAATTCTGCGGCAACATCACACGCTGGCGATGATGGGCCTGCATCGGCGGCGCATTTTAGGCAGTGGCCGCGAATTTGAACAACTTCGAGATTATCTTCCCGATGATGATTTTCGGGACATTAACTGGAAAAGCTCGGCCCATCATCAGCGATTAATTACCAATATGTTTCAGGTGGAACGGCGGCAGGATGTGCTTCTGTGCCTGGATGCCGGCCGCATGATGGCCAATCCCATGGGCAAACGCACCATGCTGGATTGTGCCATTGATGCGGCGATTATGCTGGGGCATGTGGTGATTCGTCAAAATGATCATGTTGGAGCGGCGGTATTTCGTGATACGGTCAACGCCTTTATCAAGCCATCCGGTTCCACATCCGCCATGCAACATGTCATTGACGCCCTGACCGATTGCAAAGCCGAACCGGTGTATCCCTCTTATGCGGCACTGGCTTCAGCCATCCGGGTTCGGCAGAACAAACGGTGCATGATTTTTCTTTTTACGGATTTGAACGATCCTCAATTAGCGGAGAATTTGTGGGAAGCCGCCGTGCTGCTGCGCCATCGACATGTGTTAACCGTGGTATCCCTGCGGGACCCACTGCTGGATCGCATAGCCGCAGGTCCGACCGCAACCGAAGATCGCTTTTTTCAATCCCTCGCCGCCCGCAAACTGGCCACCGAACGCGATAGCCGCAAACGCAAACTCGCCATGGCCGGAGCCAATTTAATCGAATCAGATGCCGACACATTAAGCCTCCGAACAATCAACACCTACCTGTCCATCAAATCCCGGCAGATGGCGTAAGGAAAACAAGCGGCCGCGATGAGCCTGCTCGGGGCCGCCGCCGGTTATATGCGGGTTGGATCGTGACGAATCATGTCCAACCCCGGTTGTCCCGGAACTTCAGTGAAACGCGGCGATGGCTGCTGGGTGCCGTGTTGCATTAATGCGTAAGCCGGTTCGCTGAATTTGTGTGTGGATCAAGACCCGCTATACTACCCGGAGTTTATGTCAACGCCCGATAAGGAGATTCCGGTGGCCGAAGATTATGTGTTATTAGCGGAAGCCCGCAAACTTGGCGAATTGATCGGCAACCAGGATGCCATCAAAAATTACAGAGAATTATCGCGTCAGCTTGAATTGGACATTGGAGCCAAAAGCCTGCTGGAGCAGTTTGAGCAACTCATGGAACAACTGGCCATGAAAGAAGCCTCCATGCAGCCTATTGAAATTGCCGAAAAGCAAAAGGCGCAATCTCTGCAACAGAGCGTAGCGATTCACCCGCTGCTGAAAAAACTAATCGGTTCGCAAATGGAATACATGGAACTGATGCGCAAAGTGCAGGAAGCCATTACTGCCGGCATTAATCAGCCTGATGCCTCATCATCCGGGCAGATTCAGCAGCCGACATCCAAACTCATTATTTAAGCTGCAAATGCGAGCCGGCCACCATTAAGGGTGCCGGCGGTGGAACGTGCGTTAAATCGCCGGGCAGCATGATGCGCTGATGGCCCAGCAGTGCTTGCGCGGGTA
>JAJYGE010000456.1 GCA_021785155.1 Planctomycetota bacterium | reverse complement strand
CGATCTTATGTTGAAGCGGGCCAATGGACACAGGGGCCGTTGCGGGGCGTGCGCGGGCCGCAAACCAATTGGGATAACGACTATATCACCGACACCATAGAACAGCCCGTGCTGGTGCATGAAGCCGGCCAATGGTGCATGTATGCCAACTTCAAGGAAATACGTAAATATACGGGCACCCAGCGGGCGTACAATTTTGAGTTGTTCCGCCAATCGCTGATGCAACATCACATGCTGGCGCAGGCGGAAGCATTTCGGCTGGCGTCTGGAGCGCTGGCGGTTGAGGTTTATAAGGAGGAAATCGAATCCAAATTACGCACCGATCCGCTGGGCGGATTTGAAGTCTTAGATTCATGCGATTTTCCTGGGCAGGGAACCGCCTTGGTGGGTTGGCTGGATGCGTTCTGGGATTCCAAGGGACTTATTACCCCCGAGGCATTTCGCAGATTTTGCGGGCCCACCGTTTGTCTGCTGCGCATGTCCAAACGCGAATGGACGGCCACGGAAAACTTTACCGCCGAGGCGCAGGTGTCCCACTTTGGACCGCACGCCTTGGAACAAGTCCACCCATTTTGGAGCCTTGCTGATTCACACGGACATGTTCTGTCGCGAGGTCAATGGCCGCGAACAAACATAAAAACTGGTGGCCTCAAGTCGCTAGGCAACGTGTATATCCCACTTTCTGAAGTTCAAGCCCCCGCGCGTCTGGTTGTAACGGTGGGGCTGACCGGAACAGGAATCAGTAATTCGTGGAATATCTGGGTCTTTCCGGCCTTAATTCCGGAGGATCCACGCGCGTCGGTGGTGCATATTGCGCACGCATTGGATGCCGCCGCGATCGCGGCATTAACCGCCGGCCAGCGTGTGCTGTTATTTTCCGCTCCCCAAGACCTTGCCAACGCCATTCAAGGCAGCTTCATACCGGTGTTCTGGGATTTCAAGCTATTCCCAACCCAAATTGGTACAATGGGCCTGCTGATCGACCACAAACACCCGGCCTTGACTGGCTTTCCAACATCATCCCACAGTGATTGGCAATGGGCTGATCTGTTGGGCAATTATTCTGGCGAAAGTTTCTTTCCATCCAGTATGATCAAACCATGGCACATCAATTCCCAGTTCGTAAAGAACCGCTCTAAAGCTATCATTCTGGACAAGGCCCCGCCGGATTTTCGCCCCATTGTTCAGGTCATTGACAACTATGACCGTAACCACAAACTTGGCACAATTTTTGAAGCACAGGTTGGGGCCGGTAAGCTATTGGTTTGTGCCATGGATTTGGACACGGATATTAAGAATCGGCCCGCCGCAAGGCAACTGCGCCATGGCCTGCTGGCCTACGTGGCCGGCTCGGAATTTAACCCACGATATAAGTTCACGGCGGCCGAAATACAAAACCTGATTGGAAAATAATTTCGGATTCGCTTGAGAAGTTGGATATACATTTTGAAAAAGGGCACACGGCGTGAAATCTTATTTTGCGTGCCGCCGCCTGTTTGGTTGTCGCGTCCGCAATGGTCGTCGGTCCGTAGAATATAGGTCGCAGCAGCACGATTACCGCTGTGCCACGGCCTCTTCGAACCGAACAGGCGGATTTCTCCCGGCCCAGGGCCTTTTGATTAAACCCTGTTTTGTGCGATTCCACCCTCATTTTTACAGCGACAAGGCCAGTTGCAAGCAAGATTTTTTGATTAAATCAACAGGCTCCGTGCCGGGGCGCTCTCGATATCTGTCTTCCGGAGCGTTATCTCGGCCATTTCCGACCGCTCATTTTCGCAGCACAGTCTCCGCTTCAGAAGCGCTCATTGTGCCCGTGTTCGTCCCAAGGAACAAGAGGGCCAGCATGGGCCTCTTGCCCATAACGTCCGGGAGGTTTTGGCGCAATGAATCACTATCAACAAAGCGCGCGACGGTAGCCATGTTGGCCTTGCTGTAAAACGCCGGTGTGCTTCATACATACCACTAATGCTTTCTGCTTGCCAGGAGGCCGTTTATTTCAATTCCTTATCCCGAATGGACGTTACATACGCAACGAATGCCATTATCCGGTATCATGTTCCCTAGAAAAGAGGTGGCATCATGACTGAGAAAACATATAAACTCGGCTTTATCGGTGGGGGAAACATGGCGGAGGCCATCGCGCGTGGCGGTATCAGTGCGGGACTTTTTAAGCCGACGGAACTATATGTCGCTGATCCATCGCCGGAACGGCGTGAATTGCTGGCTGGCGAGTTGGGCATCGCCGCGACGGCCGACTCGGCCGATGTCGCCGGTGCGTCGGAATCTGTCTTATTGGCCGTTAAACCTCAGAAAATTGAAGAGGCCTTAAAGCAGATCAAATCCGCACTCAATGGGTCCACGCTGATTATTTCCATTGTCGCGGCCATTTCCACCGGATTTATTGAAAAACAGTTGGGCGGAGCTGTTCGCGTTGTGCGTGTGATGCCCAATACCCCAGTGCTCGTCGGTGCGGGGGCCAGTGGTATTAGTCGCGGAGGCGCGGCCACCGACGTGGATATGCGATTTGCTGTGAGCATTTTTGGTGCCTGCGGTACCGTGGTGACCGTACCGGAATCACTGATGGACGTGATAACCAGTCTGTCGGGATCGGGACCGGCGTATGTGTTTTATCTATCCGAGGCCCTGGCCGCCGCGGGCATTCGGCTCGGATTGCCGGCATCTGACGCGGCGCTGCTGGCACGACAGACCATTGTTGGTGCCGGTCGGTTGCTGGAACAATCTGAAGATTCAGCGTCGGAGTTAAGACGTAAAGTCACCAGTCCCGGCGGGTTTACCGAGGCCGCCATCAACAGCATGGCGGCTGACCATTTTACCGATGTAATTGCCGAAGCATTATCGGCGGCGGTAAAGCGAGGAAAAGAATTATCACGGTGACAGACAAACGGCGGAGGCGGAAAACAATGTTCGCGATTGAAGTCCATACCGAATTTTTCGCCTCCCATCAGTTGCGGCTGCCGGGCGGCGGTATAGAGCCGCTGCATGATCATAACTGGCGCGTCACGGCGCGCATCCAATCGGCACAGTTGGATGCCCTTGAAACGGTCATGGACTTTCACACCCTCGAAGAGAGTCTAAAAAAAATATGCGTCCGCTGGCATAGCCGGAATTTCAATGACATCCGGCCTTTTGATAAGGCAATTAACCCGTCCGCCGAGCGTATCGCGCAGCACATTGCGGATCTACTGGCACCAGAAATTCCCCCGCCCGCCGTACTGCAGTACATTTCAATAACAGAAGCCCCGGGTTGTGTGGCCATGTATTTCCCGGAGTAATTCCATCGTGTGGCCAGTCAAGATGGAATTGTAAAATCAGACCGTCACCGGATGTTTTGTGGTCGCCGGTGGCTGGGCCAACGCTTTTTCGATTCCCGGCAGGACGTAATCCCGGGCGACAACTTCCCAACTCATGCGCGAGGCCAGCTTGAACCCCTGCTGGAGCAGGCGGTCAAATTGAGATTCCGATCTTGGCAGTCGGCGATGAATTTCCGACGCCACGCTTTGCGCTACCGTGCCTTCAATGTATTCGCGATTGGCACGGTCTATCAGCAGACAATCCTCAATGGAATGTGGGTGTACTTCGCTGGATTGCGTGTAATCCACTTCGATGGCGTTTTCCGTGCCATTCGCCCCGGCGGCGTGGCGCACAAAGCCCGCGCATCCGCAAAGCGCCGTAAACACACATATTCCGCCGAAGGAAATAGGCTCAATTTGCGCAATTCCAAATGGCTCATAGATGGATTGCCCAAATTCCAAATCGGATCCGTGTCGGATATCCATAAATTCCATGTCCGCGGGCATACGGTCACCGCATGTGCGGCGGTCAAATCCAAACTGATTGATATAGACGATTTTTGCATTTCTGCTGCGGGCATTGAATTCCTGCACGCCGGCATAAAACGCCGCTTCGCCGCCGGTAAGGTCCGGATAGCCCTCGCGATGTGCCGTGGGCCATTTGTAGGATGCTTCCATATTTTGCACATCATCGGTGCGCCGGGCCGACGTTTCAGTGGAAAGCACCAGCAGGACGGCGGACTGGTTTTCATGCCGCAATAATTTCTCGAGATGCTCCATCACCCGCACATCCCGCCACAAACCTTTGGAGAGGACCATGCGGGTAACATGGGTAAGAATAAAGTCGGGACGGTGGCCCAGTAATGTCTCGCAATAATGCTGCAGGCGGTTGCGCGACGCCATTTTTTCTTCCAGCGATAATTCAAATGCCGGCACGCCGTTATACGCCAGATCAATATTCTTCTTTTTAAACGCTGTATCCAAAAACCTTAGTTCATCGACCACGTAATCGCCGACGGCAAAAATATTATCGCAATATTTGGCCGCGTTAACCAGCGGGTATTTGTAGAAAAATGCCTGTGATCCAAATACGTCATTAACGTTGAGTCCCTCGCGGGCGGCCTGGCGCATGGCGTTATAAAACGTAATGTCCTGTCCTGGATGTGATTCGACAATTCGCCGCATGGGGGCAACTTCATGGGCATAAAAAATGGTGCGGAATTGTGCCGGCGCATTGAGCCGGGCCGCCAGAGCGGTGGGCATGCCCATATATTCATGGGAGAAAATTACCGCAGGATGCTGCGCGCTGCCGCAGCCGATGGCCAGCAGGGCATCAATCGCCGGCTCGGCGATGCGTAGATACTGCTCATAATCCCAGATGTGATCATACCGGTTGGATTCGATGCCGAACTTTTCAAACAGTTGAAACTTAAACATCCCGATCCGGGCCTGATCAAAATGATTCACATTAATCAGCAGCACTTCCGGATGCGATGTTATGCCCGTGAATTTATCATGAAACGTCTTGCGGCCATAAATCAGATCCACATGATATTTGCGCTCCACCTCGGCCAGTGCCGGTGCCAGTGGATGATGAACTATGCCGTCCATCGAACTATAAAGCACTTCGCCATCATGGCCCAGTCGTGCATCAGCCGGACCATCGGTGTTAAACAGAGGGCCGACCAGAATATCACGGGCAATCTGATCATCATAATGTTTGGAGGTAAGCAAACCGTGTAGGACGGCACCAATGCCGCCTATTTTTTGAACCGCTTCGTGCGTGACATGAACTACCGTTTTCATACTGCGGACAATCCTTATAAAGGGGGCATCATGGCCCAGCCATTTCCTCCCATCATCATCGGTTATTTAGCTGAATTGTCCACAGGAACAATAGATTGGGGCAATGAAGAGGGTCTTGCGAAGAAGCGACTTAAACTGGCAGCACGTTTAATCCATCAAGAAAAATACAACAACGAGAGTGAAACTACTTACTGGTTCCAAGACACCGTTCGATGATAACTTTGTGGATTCTCAGTTCACCCGCAGCCGTTTGGGCGAATATTCCGACCGTCTGCAAGGATGATCACAAGATGCGGATCATCGGTGGAAAGTCGCTCAATTTTTGTACGCGTCCAGCCAGCGATACACCAGGCCCGCCAGAATGGCACCGACAATCGGTGCTAGCCAGAACAGCCACAGTTGGCTGATATAGGCCCCTCCGGCAAACAGAGCCGGGCCGGTACTGCGCGCAGGATTCACTGACGTGTTATCCACCGGGATGGAAATCAGGTGAATGAGCGTTAAGGTAAGCCCAATGGCAATGCCCGCGAACCCCGCCGGAGCATGGCTGGCGGTCGCGCCGAGGATAACGGTGACAAAGAAGAACGTGCATACAATTTCACATATCAGACAGGCCAATAGGTCATAATGGCCCGGACTTAAATGGCCATACCCGTTGGAGGCAAAGCCACCAACCTCAAAGCCCGGTTTGCCTGTGGCAATCAGATACAACACTCCGGCTGCCGCAATCGCGGCGATGACCTGCGTGACGATATAGGGCAGAATATCCGTAGCCTTAAACCGCCCGCCCGCCCATAAGCCAATGGTAACGGCTGGATTAAAATGTCCGCCGGAAATGTACCCTACCGCATAAATCATTGTCAGAACGGTCAGGCCGAAGGCCAACGCCACACCCACAAATCCGATTCCCAGATGCGGGAACGCGGCGGAGAGAATGGCGCTTCCGCAACCGCCAAATACCAATAAGAATGTACCGAGAAATTCCGCAGCCATCCGACGCAACATAAGCATATCCTCATCAAATTAAGTGATTCCGGGATTCCCTCATTGATGGCATATCCCGTTAGCGTATGCCGATCAGTGCAGAAACTATACCGTGAAAATCATGGATGTGTCAACACGTTCATACTCGGCAAGAAATGCCTCGGTACGAGTATCACCGGTTCCCTGCGGTCGATGATCCGTTATCAAAAACATGATCACCATCAAAGGTGGCAGGGCCACTACAGGAAATTGAGTTTCAGGGGCAGGCGGTGCGGGCTGTCGGAACACCTGATATGGAAATCATCTCAAGCGTAACCAAGGCGCGACCAAAACCGGCGTTGTTCCGTGCGTTTCCGTTTTTTCCGATGCACGGCAAATGGGCTTGACCGACAATGAGCATACCAGCATGGATAGCGAGAAAAGCCCCGATTTACAAGGCGTTGTCGTTGGCAATGAAAAATTCCGAGGGGTGGGGATCGAACCCACGACCAAGGGATTATGAGTCCCCGGCTCTAACCGCTGAGCTACCCTCGGGTGGTGGCGGGCCGGCGGTGCTCGTCGCCGACTACCTCAATATCATTGTTTGTATCCGCCCCCGCGCTTTGATGCAACTGAAAATCAATAACGTGCAGCATTTCCACTTTTTAACAACCCAAAAACCGGATCATTCGTTCAGTTTCAACTATTAATGGCAACCCATGGTCAGGTTTCGGCCTCGGCACGGGTGGCTACCGGGATGCGGTGATTCCCGATTAAAACAGGCCCAGCCGGCGGGGAAAAATTGCCGCATCAGTTTGACCTGCCATGCGAACATCTGAATAATGGGGTGCTTCAGCGGCGGTTGTATGAGTTTATCCAGAGGCATAAATGATTCCGATAGGAACTGACGCTCCAAGGCGGCGCACACCATGGATGAACTGGGGGCTTATCGCGCTGTGTTTCCTTATCTATTTGCTATCCCATCCCACACACCCCAATGCCCATTATCTGGGTGTTAATGCCGGTTGGGGAAAATTTCTGCTCTGGCGGCAGCATCTGCATGTTTATCAATTTATCACCTATCTGTTTCTTCACGCGAATATTCTGCACATTCTCGGCAACATGTTGTTTCTTTGGGTTTTTGGCGATACGGTCAATGAACGCCTGGGGCATGTTCCATATCTTCTGTTTTTTCTGGCGGGCGGCATTTTTGCCGGGGTCGGGCAGGTATTAACTTCCGGAGCGCCCACGCTGGGAGCGTCGGGGGCGATTGCCGCGGTGGCGGGAATGTTTCTGGTACTGGCTCCATTAAGCAATATTCGAGTCTGGTTTTTCTTTTTCATTTTCAATGTGCCGAGCCTGCTTTTTATCATTTTCGAAATTGTCACGTTTGATCTGGCCGGAGAGATTTTTCCGGGGCGCAATGATGATGTCGCGCATTTCGCCCATCTCACCGGGTACACAACGGGATTTACGGTTGGAATAATTCTCCTGGCGCTGCGGCTGGTACCAAGGGATCAAAGCGATCTGCTGGCATTGCTCAACCGCTGGCGGCGTAAGCATGTGTACCGCTCCATGGTGGCGGCGGGATTTAACCCTTTTGCGACCTCGCCGCAGGGTGGCAATATCGTCAAGCCCGATAGCCCGATGGCGGTACGACCGGACTCGCCGAAGTACAGTCGGTGTCAGGAACTCCGAGATCGCATAACCGAATTGCGGCGCGGTCATTTACTGATGGATGCCGCCAATGTTTATCTGGAGTTGAAGGAACTGGATCCCGCTCAGGTGATGGCCGCACCGATTCAATTGGATATTGCCAATCAGCTTATGTCAGCGGGGCGTTATCCCCAGGCCGCCACCGCGTATGAAGATTATCTGAAATGGTACGGCACCGGAACTAACAGTGATCAGGTGCAACTGGTTCTGGCGCTTATTTACACACGATATTCCATCAATCGCAGCCGGGCCATTGATCTCCTGCAAAAAGCCCTGCCTAAACTCCACGACACCAACCAGCGCGAGATGGCCAAAAGAGAACTTGCAGCGCTCAATGCCCCGGCAATGTGAATGATCCTTCGCGGAGGCGTGCGCGATAAATGAAACAACAATTGGCGCGGGGTTAGAAGGTTGCCGGATCAGCCACTGATATCCCGGGCATGTGACAATTTACGCGGCGCGTTGCATATCAAGCGAAAGAAATGGCGAGCTATTGGCAACAGTTGGCCACCCCCCGTCCACGGCGCGCCGGGACGGGGGT
>JAJYGE010000034.1 GCA_021785155.1 Planctomycetota bacterium | reverse complement strand
ATCCGATGGTTTGACCGTTGGCGTTCCCGAACCGGCATATTCAAAGAATGTACGGTAATTTTGCCGGAAGTAGCCAGCGCTGTATGTTTGCGCGGCGTTCAGCACAATGCCAATAAGATTCGCACGCACTTGCCGCAACTGCTCACGGATGCGGCCCACGGTGCCACGGGTAATCATGCCTGCCCGCAGCACGGCAATCACACCATCCACGCGTGATGCAAGATTAATGGAATCGGCTACGAACGTCAGCGGTGCGCCGTCAAAAATGACCATATCGAACTGAGTTTTCATTTGAGCCAGAATATCCGGAAACGCGCGATGATCTGTGAGTTCCGTCGGCAGTTTGGAGCGCGATCCGCAGCCCAGAACATGCAGTGCCGGAACCTCCGGCGATTGCGCAATGGCCTGATCCAGCATGACACGGCCTGCCAGCACATCAGCTAAACCAACTTCCGGCACAAAGGGATAAACGCTTTGCAGTGTGGGGCGGTAGAAATTAGCATCTACCAGCAAAACTTTCATATCACTGATGGCGATACTGTTGGCCAAATTGCTGGCCACGGTGCTGGCACCACCACCCGGTGAGAAACTCGCCACAAGCAGCGTTTGAATGGGCCGGTCGGATGCGGATGCCGCCAGTCGACCGCGAATCTGCCGGAAGGATTCTGCCGTCATGGAGGCCGGCGAGTTGCGCACGCTCATCATCGGGCTGCCGGTAAGCAGCGGATCATCAGCATGGTCTGGAATAAAGCCCAGCAGCGGCAGTCGCATCACACCGGTAACGTCGCGTGGCGTGTTGACGCGGGTATTGGTCACTTCTACCAGATACGCCAGGCCAAAAGAAAGCAGAAGGCCAAAAACCAGGCCGCCGATGAGGAAATGATCGATCTTTGGAAAAGACATTTTCTTCGGCGCGATGGCCGAGTTACGCAATTGCACCTTGGATTCATCAATAGTGCGTTGCAGATTCATCATGGTGCTGCGGTCAATGAGATGATTCAGCAGTGTCTGATTGGTTTTTAAATTCGCCAGAAGGCTGTCATATTGTTGTACTGCGGCGTCCAAATCGTGCACGAGGCGCTGTTCCTGCTGCACGCGGCGTTGCGTGGAAGCCAGCATGGCCTGTGCTGATTGCATACGGGTTTGTGCCGCCTGCTGCATTTGCAGCCTCGCGCGGACGGTAAGCTTCTGCTTGAGCTGATCAATTTGCCTCTGCAGGCTGCCTTCGCGAATTTCCAAGGCGATTGTACCGCGATAACCGCCGCCCAGTGTTTTGCGGGAAACCTGAATGGATTGCTTGAGGTCCAGCAGATTTAGCTCCAGCTCGCGCAGATTCGGGTCATTGTCCACAACCTGCTGCATTTCCGGAGAAAGCTGAAGTGTGTTGTTGGCAACCTGATCCTTAATTTGTTGATAGGCCGCCTGCGATTCCCTGGCGCGTATTTCCGATTGAATCTCGAAGGTATTCAGTGTGGCCAGTGTATTGGCCAGAACGGTATGTTGCTCAATTAATCCCGGAACATCATGGGCCACGCGGAAGGTTTCCACGCGAGCCTCCAAAGCCTCCACTTTCGCCTGCATATTGGCTTCAGCGGCGGCAACACTTTGGGCTTCCCGGGATAACTGTGACCGCTCCTGATTTCGCACGTACGTGAGATAAACCGTACTGACGGAATTTACCAGATCCGCCGTTTCCTCGGGATTATGCCATGACAGGCTCACTTCGAATAAATTGGTGTGCGGAATGGGGGCTACAATCAGATCCTTTCTCAGTGAATCCATCGGGTCGGTAGAGTGGGCAGTCAGCCAGGAGCTTTTTTCCGAAGGTATTTTTGCGCTTTGCTGAAAGGCGTTGGTTTGCAACGCCGTTTGCAGTACATCCGGGCTGCGTACCAACACCACCTGGCTGTTAATAAACCGGCTTACACCGGCATCGGCGGTGTAGGTGTTATCTTGCCGTGAATTCAGAGGGTTTGGCAGGTTGGGCCGAACCTCAAAAATAGAGTACGCCGTCCAGCGCGGATCATACTGCCGGAATGCCAAGAATAGAGCCGCTCCGACAACCAAGCCCAGTAATGTGCCGATCAGTATCAGCCATTTGTACCGGCGCACGATAAAACCCAGCTTGGGGCCGGTTGACAGACTGTTTTGATCCGGTATTGATCCGGCCAGGGCAAGCGCGTTTGATTGCGTCATGGTATCCCTCTTAAAGGCTCAAGACGAAACTCACATACAACAGAACAGAGTCGAAGCTCTATACCTATCTTTATACCCGCTTTTACGCCAGTGGCAAGCGCAAAACGGAACATCGCTCGAAAAATGACGGCCTATAAACCTATCCGTCCGCCCAATATCCGTTTAGCCATGGATTTTTTTGAGCAATTCCTGCGCCCGTGGCAGGATTGGATCATGCGTGCTTTGGGCTAATTTAATTCCCTTTTTTAGAATTTTTACCGCACGAACATTATTTTTCTCGGCCACCAGCACCCGCGCCAAGTGATAATACGCCGTAGCAGGCGGATTATACTTCAGGCTATTATCCAGTGCATCGGCCGCACCGGTAAGATTGCCATTCAAGAAGCGTATCCATCCCAGAGTGTCCAGCACGTCGCCGCTCGGTGCGTATTGTCCCGATCCAGCTTGCCGGACCAGCAATGTATTGCAGCGTTCAGCATAAGCCAACGCCTTTGCCGGTTGGTGCAGCTTAACGGCCAGCAGATAGGCCAAATTGTTAAGAATCGCCGGATCATCGGCGTTGGCTTTCAAAATATCCAGATAATAGCCACGGCATGCATCATATTGTTTGAGTTGATAGCACGAAAACGCGGCAATTTCCAGTGCGGCGTGGCGGATTATCGCATTTGGCTTGGCAGCCAGAGCCGCTTTGGCCGAGCTTAAGCCATCCTGATATTGCTTATTGGCGAACTGAACCACCGCCCGTGCCGCATCAAGCAATGCGGGGTTCGTTTGAGAATCTGTGCCCAACGCATCGATGGATTTAATAATTATGTCTAATTTTCCGGACGGCTTGAAATCGGATTGATAGGCTGACAGCACCGTGAAAAATTGCGACGCATTGCCTGCCGTAAGTTTCAATGCCTCGGAAAAATCTTCCGACGATGCGACAAAATTATTTAGTTTAGTATTAGCATTGGCACGTTCAAGATACAACTCCACCGCATCCGGTGAAACCGCCAGGGCCTTGGATGCCACCGCAATTGCGGTGTGCATGTCGCCCACCGCCTGCAATACCTGCACATAGACAATCGCTGCGGCGGTGCTCTGATTTGCCATCTGAAACGCCCGTTTGGCCGAGGTGACGGCACTATTTTTGTGCCCGGTCAGCAGATCAAAACGTGCTCGCAGCATCACCCATTGTGGACTGGCCGGAAACGCCTGATGTGATTGCGTGAGTAGTGCATTCAAACGATCCAGTGGTTGCAGCGTTCGCAGTGATGCGGCGGAGTCGCTGGTGTCCGCCGGGGTCAAAGCCATATACCGCTGTGATAGGTCAAACAACAGTGTTGCCAACTGCAGACGTGCGGCCTGATCGGACGGCGCGGATTTCAATATCGTGTTGTATTGATAAACCGCCTCCGCAAATTCCCCCGCACCGGCATACGCCTCAGCGAGTAATTGATTGGCCGCCAGATCCGACGAATCCGAGGTCGTAAGCAATTGCAGGTCGGCGATGGCTTTGGTGTAATGCGGTTTTGGAGGTGAAAGGTACAGTGTGGCCATATCATATAGTGCATGAGGATCATGCGGGTTAAGCAGCAATGCCTGCGCTAACGCGGCTTTGGCTTTATTCTTATGGCCGGATTGCAGATAACCAAAACCCTCCAGCACCAGAGCTTCTTCATCGGTCGAATTTTTCGAAAGAATGCGCTTTTGCAGTATGGCAATCCCCTTGGCCGGATTGCCCGCCCTGATCAGCGTTTCTGCATAGCGCAATATGATCGTGCGGTTGTCCGGCACGGTGCTATACAAGCCCGCATATTGTTGCAGCGCCAGCTTAAATTTTCCGGCATTAAAGTACATATCCCCCAACCGGCGTTGTACCGTGTGGCGGCCCTTGGGCTGATCCTTCATCGCTGCTTGATATACCTGCACGGCCTGATTCAGATTGCCTGAGTTCTGGTAAAAATCACCGAGCATCAGCCGGCCGGCAAAGGCGACGGTCTTATTTGGATTCTCCGCCAGCGATTCAAATACCTGTTGTGCGGCGTCGGTGTTCTTGTCGAGAACATATATTTCGCCCAATTCTCTGGCCAATTGCAGATTATCCGGCTGGATCTTGCGGGCTTTACGCAGAATGGCCACTGCACGAGATGGCTCTTTTACGCGCATGTAAAGCAAAGCCAGTCGTGCAACATTGTTCAAATCGGCGGGGTCGCGCTTGTAGATGCCAAGCCGACGCGTGATTTCCGGACCGGGTTTGCCATAGAGATCAGCAAACTGGTAATGCCAGTTTTCCAATTGGGTATCAAGTGGATAATACGCCAAGCCCTGATCCACCAGATCTCGTGCCCGTTGAATATCCGCGGGTTCATTGGTTTGAAGATAGTATTGCACCAATGCCGTCAGAGCATCCAGATCGTCCGGCTTAGCCTGCAAGGCTCCGGTTAACGCGGTAACGCCATCGCGCACATTTCCCGAAGAAAGTAACGCAATACCGTAAAACGTTTTGATGTTGGCATCATCCGGATGTTTTTTCAATACCGTAGAAAGTGTTTTGGCGGCGCTGGCGGAATTCCCCTGGGCAATTTGCAATTGCGCCCGCAAAAAAGCGCCATTGTATCCGTCAGCGTTGAGGTCCGCGCCGCGGCTGGCCAATTTACTGGCAAGCTTGAAATTCTTCTGCGCTATGGCCACGCGGAACTGAGATTCTAAAATCCGCGTATTATTCGGATGCGCTTTCGCCAGGGGAGCCAGCACGTTTGCAGCTTTGGCGGTATCACCTGACGAGAGATAAAACCGGCTCATCAGTAATCCGCGTTCTAATGGATCGGGTAACTTGGCGATAGCGTCAAGCTGGGCTTGTTGTGCGGAGACTCCCGCCACCGATATCTGGGCGATGTTGCTGGTCAGCGGCCCAAGCTCAACGGTTGGCATGGGAGATTTTGGATTGGATAATTGATCATTGATGAGGATAAATTGCAGGTTGGTTGGAGCTACTTTCAGCGCCTGTGCTATTAGCGACTGCGCCGCAACCCGTTGATGCAATCCGGCCATGGCGGCGTAGGCAACGGTGACCACACGCGGGTCGCCTGGCGATTGCTTCACCCATGGAGCCATGGCTTTTTCCGCCTGTGAGTAACGGTTTTCCGCTAAATCCAAACGAGCTTTCAACTGCGCTAATGAAAAGATGTGACTGGTATCAATGCGTCCGAGAAGCCGGCGCAATTCCCCGCGTCGATTCAGATTGGCCAGAGACAGCGCTTCAATTTTTAGAGCCGCAGCATTCTTGGGATCCATTTTGAGTACGGCCTGCGCCGCTGCGAGAGCCTCCTTGGGATTCTGCTGCACCATCAACTGGGCTCTCGCCAAAGCAACACTCGGTTGGCCCGGCAGATATTTTTGGATTTCATTGAACACCGCCAACGCGGACCCGGATTGACCGCGAATTTGATAAATTTGGGCCTGTAGCTGTTTTTCTGTGAGCCACAGCGACAGATCCTGCCGATTTCCCGGTGAAAGAATAGAATCGGCTTGTGCTATCCAACGTTGGGATGCGTCCAAGCGTCCTTGGGCGAAACGCAATCGGGCGCGCGCCACGTAGACCCATGCCGATTGCGGCATGCGTTGTGCTACCCACGCCAGCGTGTCTGATGCGCGGGAAAGATAATTTTTGCGGGCAGTCGAGCCGCCCGGTGCCTCCATCGCCAATTGCAGATAAGCCCCCATCAGCATTTGATTAATGCGTAAGCTCATGCTCTGGTTAATTTCCGGCGTCAAGCCGCCGCCCGCCGCAGGATGTGTTAAGCCGAGTTTGAGATATTTAATGGCCGCCTGCGGTTTATTGGCCCGCCGAAGAAATTCGCCCGCTGCGGCGTAGGCGCTCATGTCATCGGGCTGGATGGTAATAATTTTTTTGAAAATGGCCGCTATGCTTGCCGGGCTTCCACCCGAAGTGAGCAATTGTTGTGCCTTGGCCTCAAGGACTTTGGGGTTGTTTGGTGCAAGCCTTTCCGCCGTGGCCAGTGTTTTGGTAGCATCAGCGGTACGCCCCGGCACGGCACGATAAATCGCGGACAAGGAAATTAAGGCATCGACATTGTGCGGGTACTTTTTTGCAAATGTCTGCAGAATGGCAATGCCTTTATCAAAAAGCTTGGTCATCGCGGCTTTATTAATCAGATTCTGCGCATGTTCCGCCGCCGCCTGCTGAAGATATACCTGTGCCAATAGCGCATGGGGAAGAATGTTGTCCGGTTCAAGTTTGCACGCGATCAGCAAATCCGCCTTAGCTGCCGTGAATCTTCGATCAGTCAGAGCCGCCAATCCCGAAACGGATCGTAAGCGGGCTTGTGCCCGGTCCATATACGCATTGGCGTTTTTGGGATCCAGTTTGATAACATGGGTTGCCTGCTGCTCGATTTGCTGCCAAAGCGACGAATCATTGCCTGAGTGCGTGGCATCCTGATAAAAGGCGTCCAGCAGTTTTTTTCGGGCGGAAAGTAAATTAGGTTCTTGTTGAATGGCGGCGTGCCAGTCGCTTAAGGCCGCGCGGTATCGCTGGATATTCTTGGGGGTGGTTTGATAATTCAGATCACCAAGTTCCAGGAGAATATCCGCCGCCTGCGGCAAATGTTCCCGCAAGGCGACCACTGCCGCCTGCTGATAAAGTTGCCGTGCCATTTCGGTGTCATTCTTTTTCAACGCCACTTTGGCTTCGGCCACCAGCCGCGTGGGATTGTTGTTGATCTTGATCAGAACGTAATAAATGCCGGCGATGCCACCAAATATTGCAATAAGAACAACAATTAATATTGTTAAAAAGCGTGTATTAACCCGTTTAGCCATGCTGTTTCCTTCGTGCCTCTTCCGAGAGTTCCTGTTTCACAATTTCAGTTCTGTCCAATTTTTCCAGCCGTCGTGCGGGGATGCTTTGCTGGCGCATTGAGTTTTTTCCAATTCGGCAGCAGCCGCTCAATGGCCGGCAGCGATGCTCGAATAAACGACGCAATAGCCTTGCGGGCCTCTGGCCGGGTAGTCAAGCCACCCGGTCCTTCCGCAGTGACTTCAATTTTGGCATCATAGCCGTATTTACTGGTGGTACGCCAGAATAATTCGCTTACCTGTTCGGGGTTGGGAACATATCGACCGTCCACTTGGAATACATACGCCACATTCACGTACCGCCCTCGGTGTTGATTCATACTCAATGGAATGCCGGAATCGCTCATTTTGGGCGCATAAAATGACAGAAACCGCATTTCTAAATCAGAGTATGTGCCATCAGCATGAGGAACATGATGAATTGTGATGAACGTATCATGAATACGCTTCATGCCCACGCCTGCCCAGCAAACATTTGGAACGTGCGGCGTGGCGAAATCGGTCGGGTAATAATTCAGATTTACCCGCACTTGGGAGCCAGCCGCGCCGGGAGGCATTTTTGTATCTACATAGGGCCTTAGCAGATAATGGTGCGTGCCAAGCACCTGTACGACTTCCGCGGACAGGCGCTGATCGACCGCGCCCTTGGGCATTACCCATTGGCCGAGTTTCTTGGGAAGACTTCGCAGGGGGGCCTGCAAAGGCGTGTGAAGCTTTTGCAGTACCACATTAAAGGCATTGGAAGCTACTGTCAGTGATACCAAGCCCGCCACCAGAATGCCGATCGCGACAATTGGAGGAAGAAGTTTTTTTGTCGGTAGTTTGCCGTCGCTCATACATTTGCCTCCTGTCCGGAGTGACCATGTTGCGGGACATCATCCACAAACAGATGTTCTTCAAAGAGATCAATTAATTTGGCGGCACCCAGTTGCAGCAGACCGGCCGGAATCAGCATTAAAAGGCCCAGACTTGCGTGTGTGCTCCCGCGTGCCCATTCCGAACCCGCATAGGCAAACAGCACGCCTGACAGCGTTACTCTAAGTGCGTTAACAAATATTGCAATCGGCAAGGCACATAACGAAAGCGCGAACTTTTGCCACATGGGCCGATTGGTCGAGTACGCCAGAGCCACCGCTAATGCGAAAAAAGCCGTCAGCATGCGTATACCGCTACATGCCTGTGCCACATTCAGCGATGGCCATTTATCTCCAACCTGAAGGTGAATCTGTGTGGCTTCCCGATAGGCATGAATGCCAAAAAGCAGCAGCATGTGCGCACCACCTGATGCGGCAATG
>JAJYGE010000158.1 GCA_021785155.1 Planctomycetota bacterium | reverse complement strand
GCAGGGTGATTCGTCACGGCTGCACTTCCGCACCGTGGCGTCCATGTAGCCACCAGAAAGAAGCTGCCGACAAGACGCAAAGAGCGTTGATTTTACAGCCTGATATCGCTGTGCGAAGCACCGCATTATGCTGGAACATCCGTTAGAACCCGTTCTGGCCGCCAAAGGGCATGGCACCGCCGCCGGTGCCGGCGTCGGAATGTGATTGCTCAATGGGGTGCGGGTCGGGAAAATATTGACTTTTACCCTGTATATTCTGATCGCGTCCGGTAAAAAGCTCCTCCTGGCATCCAGCCAGCAGGGGCATGGAACATAACACCACCAGCGCCAGCACACTGCTGACTTTGATTTTACAGGAAATATTATCTCGCCGATTCATCGTTATGAATCTCCTGAACCATTTCTGCTGTTTTAATTGTAGAGATTCCAGATGCTTTGGAAAGCGTTGCTTTATTATTTAATTACCGGGCGGCGTGGCAATTTTTCCGGGCACCCCTGGGAGCGTCCCGGTTGCTATCGGGTGTCCTCACCCGCTTAGGCCCTTCGGAAAACTGCCGGGACATGCCGCAAATGGTCGGTTTTGCGGCGATTTCACCCCCGCCCGGAAAAATTGCCACGCCCATTACCGGGTCCTTTCTGATCATCGGCGGTTGCGGCACCTGCAAGGCTTATCGCGCCAGAATCAGGGCGATAACTCCGAGTACCACGCAGTAAACGGCAAAGGGCGTCAGGCGGCGGGTTTCAAAATATTTCATCAGAAATTTCGTGCTCAAATAAGCTGTAATGCCGGCGGCAATGGCGGCGGGAATGGTCAAATGCAGAATAGCCCGCGCTTCCGGCTTTAACAGGGCTGGAACTTTCAGCAGCCCGGCGGCGGCGATAACCGGTGTGGCAAGCATAAAAGCAAAGCGGCACGCTTCTTCATACGTCAGGCCGGCCAGAACCCCTCCCACAATCGCCACGCCGCTGCGGGAAATGCCTGGAAATAGTGCCAGTGTTTGCGCCGCACCAACCGCAGCACCTTGGGGAAACGTTAAATCTTCCGCGTGCTTCTGTTGTTGACTGGTGGCCCGTTTTTCAGCGAGTTTTTTCATGTAATCGCCAAGGATCATGATGCCGCCGTTTAGAATTAAAAACACGCACACCATCCAATAATATCTGGAATCATCAAAAAAGAGTTTGAATTTTTTCTCAAACGCCAGCCCGACAAGTCCCACCACAATTGTGCCGGCCACCAGAAGCCAGGCGAATTTGCTGTCCTGATCATAAACCAGTTTGCCGCGCTTAAGACTGCCCAGATAAGCCCGCACGACTTTTTTCCATTCCTTCCAGAAATAAATAACCAGAGCCACGGCGGTAGCCAGGTGCAGGGCTACGACAAAACTCAGGAAATTTTTGTTATTGGCATTAAAATGCCAATGCAGCAAATGTTTGAAAATAATAATTTGCCCCAGCGAACTGACGGGGAACAATTCCGACACCCCCTGCAATATGCCTAAAAATATCGCTTGAAACAGCGTTAAATGCGTGGTTGCGGCGGTATGAATCATATTAAACCCTCGTGATTATCAAACAAAATCCGACAACATCCCGGCATTATGCAACATGCGCATACGCCTTGCGTTTGGTTTTGTACCAGAGGCTCCTAGAATATGCTAATGAAATGTTGTGCGTTTCGGAAATATATAATGACTGAATCAACCCATCCACGGATAAAAAAAACACCTTTCGGCACGCTCCGGCGGATCGTGGCAAGATCCGCCAGTGTCTTTATGGGTATACCGCAGCGATTTTCACCGCGTCTTTTTGCCGGTGCGTCTTCCGCGGTGCCGCCGCGGCCGGATGGGCTTTTAAGCCGGGCCATTGCGGCCCAGCAGGATGGCCAATGGGTTGCGGCGCTGGCTGATGTGCAAAAAGCCATCCATGCCGGTAATACCCAGCCAGCCGCCATAAATCTTCTCATCGCCACCGCCCGGCAACAACATCACATTGGGGCCGCCTATTTGCTTGTTGCGGATTTAGCCGCACAGCATCGTATAACGGTATCACAAAGTCGGAACATCATTGAAGCGTTAATTCGCCATGGCCCGGTGCAGACGCTGCCCGAAGAGCTTGTACACGCCCGTAATAACAGCGGTTATGGCACACAGGATCAATGGGCTTGGAGAGATTATCTGCTGGGCGTGGCCGCGGCGGAAAGCGGGCAGTATCAGCAGGCGATTGACTGGCTGCAGGCTTCCCGCCTGGCAAGCCCGAAATTCTGGCCTGCCACGGAATTGCTGGCCGACCAGTTGGCCACCGATTACCAATTTTTTGCAGCGCAACAGGTGCTTCAATCCGCGATTAAAGCGCGCTGGCATCCGCGGCAGGCATACCATGATCTCATTGGTATTTACTGCGCCCAGGATCGTCTGCGCAAAGCTCTGATATTAGCGCAGGACGCGGCGGGAAAATACAAAACGTCAGCAGAATTTCAAGTACTTGTGGCGCGTGTTTATGGCCTGCGTCAACAACCGAATATTGAGCAAATTGTATTAGCGCGTGTGGTGCGTAAATTTCCGCATTTCAAACCGGCTTATCTGGATTTGCTGGAATTGGCACAAAATAATGGCGATGGTGGTTTGATTGAAAATATCAGCCACCGGTATATCCGTCATTTTCCCCACGATGTATTTTCCACCGTTCTGCAGTCCCGTCTGGCGGCACAACAGGGCAATGCGGTGCTTTCCGGGCGAATTCTTGCGCGGGCCATGAAGAAAAAGCCGGCCAATGTACAACTGTGGCTGGCTCGTATTGAATTGGCGCTGGCGCTTAAACAAAACAAAGCGGCGACTTTATTGGTCCGTCACGCGTTGGTGCTTAATCCCGACAGCCTGCTATTAAACCAGACGCTTTGCGGATTGCTGGCATCCAAGCCGCAAGAAGCCATTGCCGCAGCGCAGGCGTTTGCCAACCGGCACTTGCAATCACCATCCGCCCAGCAAGCGTATGTCCAGACGCTGCTGCAATATAAACACTTCGCGCCATGCAGGGCTTTTTTGCATCCGCTGATTAAACGCTACCCTGCGGGCCGTTGGATTCAGCAATCCTGGGCGAATTATCTTGATGCCACCCACGCCTATCAGGCCGAGCGAAAGTTTTTGATAAAACTCACCTCCGGCTCCGCACCGCGTATTTCTGATCTGCTGCTGCTGGCCACACTGGATTACCAGCTTCATGATTTATCCGGAGAGGAAATGGCGTATAAAGCCGTGCTGCAAATTGAGCCGGCGAATTCCATGGCCGCCAATGATCTGGGCTATACCCTGACTGTGGAAAACAAAGAATTACCTTATGCCCAGAAGATTATTGAAATAGCCGTAAAAAATCATCCCGGCGATGCCGCTTCGCGCGACAGCCTCGGCTGGGTGTTTTATAAACAAGGACATTATCAACGCGCGTTGAAGCAATTGAAACAAGCGGTGGAACTGCCCGGTGGCCAGTCGCCTGAGGGTCTTGAGCATCTCGGCGCGGTTATTGACAAGCTTGGCCATAGCGCCCGGGCCATCGGAATATGGAAATTAGCCCTTAAGCAATTGGATGATTCTCCAAAACTTTCGCCGCATCAACACAAGGTGAAACGGCGAATCGAGGATCGCATTAAAAAAGCCAAGCTCTTCCGGGACATGCAAAATGCCGGCGGAAAGATGATGTAACGTATTGCGCTGATTATAAAATCCGCAGGCATGACACCAAAGATGTCAATGGCCGGCAGCGCAGTTTTACCGTTTGCTCATCGACAGCCGAATGCAGTCATAGGCCATAAAACTTGTCCAGTTGGCTCGGACCTTGCGTCTCTTTCCCCATGGCGTTGGTAATCAACGTGCTGCGGCCAAAAAATGGTTTGCCGAATATTTTTAGGGTTGCAATCGGCTGCCGAGGCCCAGCGCGGCCAGATGCCAAATCACTTATTGGACAGCACCTCATGCCGATGAATATTCAGCCCCATTTTCAGCAATCTTCTTGCTCTTGACGGTGGATAGGGATACTGTGACGCGGATGTCGCATGGTCGATTTTACAACCTGGATTTCATTTGTCGGACTTTTTTCTGCGCATTACTCCTGGCGATGCTGGTGCGGCCAGCAACCCGTGCTGATGCGCGCGCGGACCGAGCGGCTTTAACATTGGCTGGCGGTGACGCTCCGCATGTAAATTCATGGGCGACGTTGCGGCTGACGCTTCCATCCATGGCGGGGGGTAATATCACCGTTGAGATTCGGGATCTCCGCGGTGGCCCGACGATTCGTCGACGGCTGGCGGTGTTTCGCAGACACCTGCTGATGCCAATGCCCTATGTTATTGGTGCCGGGGGCCTCAGTGGTGATTGGCCGGTGGCAATCACGGTTCGTCATGCCGGGCGACGCTCGCGGGTGCTTAACCTGAAGGTCGATTTGCCGCCGGCAAATTCGATCCACAGCGCCTTTATCGCCGTGCGCCATAACAGGCAATCAAAGGTAAACGCATTGAGCGCCGCATTGGGCAAGCCATTAATGCCGATGTTGTTCTCGATGCGCGAATTGGCGGCATCACCGGTGCTGAATTTTGCATCGTGCCGATGGCTATTGCTGGATCGTACAACGGTACATGAGCTTTCGCGCCGGCGGGTACTGGCGCTATTAAGTCTGGGCGTGCGTCTGGTAAGCATCAGCGCCACGCCACCGGGAATTCTGCCGGCTTCGGCATGGCATCGTGGCAGAAAATCCGCTGCGGGCTATTTCATCTGGACCACGCCGCATTTCGACGGATTTTCACATGGGCCGCCAGTGGTTGTGCCGCATCTTACCAAGCTGCGCCTGCCACGGCTACACGCCCCAGGTTCATGGAAACTTGCCGCATGGGCGATCGGGCCGGTGACCATTCTCATGCTGATTCTGCTGCATTGGGCAGTAACGCCGCGGCGTTATTTTATTTTGAGCACCGCGATCGGCGCAGGACTGCTTTCGGCGGCCACAGTGTTCTGGCTGACAGCAGCCACCCCATCGGCCCGCACCACGTTGCAATGGCAGACATATTTTGGGCACTCAGAGCTGACATTGCGCACGGCCATTATCATGAATCGCTCACCGCACGCATCCGGCCTGATGGCCACCGATGCGCACGGCATAGCGCTTCCACTGGCGTGGTCGGACCGGGCGTGGTTTGCCTTTCATGGGATCGTTGATTTACATCACAATGCCGCGTCCTTGAAGTATCCGGTCGGCCGGCGTGTGCGCATATTGGCTTATCAGACACAGGCTGCTTTCAGATCAGGTTTGCCGCGTTACGGTTCCGGCGCGTCCCGCGCGCGAAAAATATCTCTAAAGTCCGGCTTGTCACCAGATCAGAGAGTTGTATTTGCCGACGGACAGATTTTTTTGCCAGTGCATCCACATCAGGGGAGAGATTTTTACAATTGGCTGAACCGAAAAGATTCGATGATCCAATCAACGCTGCGCCTGTGGCTGCTGCTGCAATTTAATCCACATCGGCGCTATGATCTGTTGACCGGCGCGCATGGCATAAAGATTATGCCGCTGCCAAATCTGCCCGCGTAAGGGGTGTTAACACTGCAGCGCGATATTGGCCGGGATCGCGATTGGCCGGAAATGCCCCGGATGCAAGGACGCAGGGCCGAAACGACCTTGGTAGGTCTTTGAGGCCCGAGGACGCGGCAGTCCCGGCGCGCCGGGATTCCGGCCAACCCATCAGGGCGAAGACGGGCCGCCGCGGTCGCGGCCCGGCCAATGTCGCGCTGTAGTGTTAAAGACCGGCCAATCGCACATCCTGCTGATCCAGACAATGCCGGACTTGATCGACCTGTTCGCCGGCAAGTTGCTTGAGCGCCTCAAGATATTTTCTCCGGGTGTTATTCACCACATCCGCCGGGAGGCAGGGGCCGGGCGGGCGTTTGTTCCAGGTTAATGTTTCCAGATAATTTCTTACATATTGCTTATCAAAACTGATCTGCTCCAAACCCGGTTTGTAATCCACCAGAGGCCAGAAGCGGGAACTGTCGGGCGTGATGACTTCATCAATAAGAATGGGTCGCCCGGTTTTGGGGTCAATTCCAAATTCAAATTTCGTATCCGCCACAATCAGGCCATGCAGGCGTGCAGCCTCCGCCGCAATATTATACAACTTAATGGATGTATCGCGCAATTCGGTCATGAGGCCGCGTCCGACTTTGTCACAGGCCTGATCAAAGGTGATGCTTTCATCATGGCCCGCTTCGGCCTTGGTGGTGGGTGTGAAAATAGGTGTCGGCAGTTGTTGCGAAAGCATCAGTCCGCGCGGCAATTTTACGCCGCAGATGGCACCGGTTTTCTGATATTCCTTCCATCCGCCGCCCGCGATATAACCGCGTACCACGCATTCAATGGGAATGACCGCTGTTTTACGTACCAGCACGGATCGGCCGGCCAATTGTGCCCGAAACGGCCGCAGCGTCGCGGGGAATTCCGCGGGGCGTGTGGCCAGAAGATGGTGCTGAATATGCGGTTGAAACAGTTTGAACCAGTAGTTGCTCAATGCGGTGAGAATAATTCCCTTTTCCGGTATTGGCGTTGGCAAAATGACATCAAACGCACTGATGCGATCGGTAGCCACAATAAGCAGTTGTGGGCCAAGATCATAAACATCGCGCACTTTGCCGCGCCGCAAAGGAAAGCCGGGGAGTTGTGTTTCGATAACTGTAGCCAAAATTCTCTTCTGCCTTTCTAAGACCCGCAATGGCCGCTAGTTTAGAGATTCGCGGCCAGTACGCAATGGCGCACGCAAATTCGGAAGCGGAAATATCGGCTTGTAAATAGTTGACGCAACGTTGCGTATGAAGGCCCATGCCGCAGTCTTGCATCCACAATTATAAATCTTCTCTGAAACACGGTTAATCTTGTGGCGGGGGCGGCCCAATGGGGTATACTTTGTCGTTGCGAAACCGTCGATGGCCGCTGTAGCGGTGCAATGCCGGGCGGGAGTATAAACAGTCCCGATCAAAAATCGGGTGCGGAAAAGGGATTCATGAGCAAAATACTGCTGGCAGTTTCTGAACAATGGACTCCCGACAAGCGGCTGGACTCACTGGGCCAGTGGGCCAATCGCCTTGATGCGCCTATTATCGCGGTGCATGTGGTCGTCGGGCTGTCGGAAAACGCCAACGAGCAAAGTCCGGGAGAACGGGCGCTCAAAGATGTTGTTGTGCAATTAAAAAAGACCAATCCGCGTGTGGAATCGCTGCTGTTATTCGCCAATGATCTGGTCGATGGACTTTTTCAGGCCGCCACAGAGCATGAAGCAACCATGATCGTTCTGGGACTTTCCCGGCAGGGTGTACTGGAGCGGCTAATAGAAGGCAACATCCAGCGGGCCATCCTTAACAACAGCCGCCTGCCAATTCTGGCCCTTCCGCCTGATTGGAACGGCATAATCTGACATTAAAACACCAGGACATTTTGTTTAAAGGTATTAGAAAAATATGAATGCGCAAGCCGCCCCTGTGATTTCCAACCTTGATTCCCGAGCTGGCCGGAACTGGGCTTTGCTGGAGCCGGCGGGAGGGTTTGTCTCCCGTCATAATGGTCCTTCCGATGATGAAGTTGCGGTAATGCTGCAAACACTCAATCTCGGTTCACTCGATGAATTGGTCGACAAGACCGTTCCCGCCGCCATTCGCGTCAGCCGAAACTTGGCGCTGCCCGCACCGCTTTCTGAACATGCGCTATTGGAAAAGTTGGCTGTCATGGCGGCGAAAAACAAAAAATTTCGGTCGCTTATCGGTATGGGTTACTACGGTTGCATCACCGCCCCGGTGATCCAGCGCAACATTCTGGAAAATCCGGGTTGGTACACGCAATATACGCCATACCAGGCGGAAATTGCCCAGGGCCGACTGGAGGCCTTGGTAAATTTTCAGACCATGGTGGCCGATCTTACCGGATTACCAATTTCCAACGCATCGTTACTCGATGAAGCCACCGCCGCCGCGGAAGCCATGGCCATGTGCCATTCCATGGCTCAGCCGGGGCGTAACGTATTTTTCATTGCGGAAAATTGCCATCCGCAAACCATTGAAGTCGTGCATACGCGAGCCATGGGCCTGGGGATTCATCCGGTGATCGGCGCGGCTTCACAAATTGATTTTAAATCAGGAAAAATCTTTGGCATGCTGCTGCAATATCCCGCGACCGATGGTCAGGTAATTCCGCTGGATGATGTGACAGAACATGCCCATCTTGCAGGAATTAAAGTTGTGGTGGCGACCGATCTTCTGGCGCTGACTATTTTGCGCCCGCCGGGAGAATGGGGAGCCGATATTGCCGTGGGTTCCAGCCAGCGGTTGGGAATGCCGATGGGCTATGGCGGCCCACATGCGGCATTT
>JAJYGE010000459.1 GCA_021785155.1 Planctomycetota bacterium | reverse complement strand
ACGGGTACCAATCCGCACGGTCAGATCTTCCACTGAAAGCAACGGTGCACAGGTCTGATCAGAGAGACACTGGGCATCGGCAGTGGCGTGATGCAATTTTTCATTTTCCGGCACCGGCAATTGCCCAGTAGGGTTTTGCTGGCCATTGGATTGGATTTGTATCTCGTGGCGATGGGTCATCGCAGCCTTTCCCGATAAACACGTGCACGGATATCTCTACGCTGTCGAATGTTATACCTTTTGCACACAAAATCAGTGCGTAGAGCGCTCTTAAAAAATTATATCATAAACCGTCCGCAATTCCGATGTCTTGTCATCAATAAAAGATTCTCAAGGGCTGATGACCTATTTCAAAACAGTCGTTGATATGCCGTGCGCCACGGCCAGGCGCAGAGCCTTGACTTCCGCCAGCATCCATTGCTGATAGCTGTAGCCCATGGGCATGGTTTCGTAGACGCAAACCACGGGAATGTGTGATTTCTCCGCCAAATGCAGAAACGAAGCCGTCAGCGGATCAGTCACCTGCTGATTATAGATTAATACTTTGACCTTATGATTACGAAACAGGTGATTCTGAATACTGACATCCTGCGGTGCCGGATCGGTCCCATTCATGATTGCCGCCTGCAGGTTCCAAGGTGTTCTAATGGCACACCCGGTCGCATTGAGCATGTAATCACCGACCGGCTCCGTAACCGCTACAGGTGTGCCGCCAAAGCGGGTTTTGAAATCGTCGATCGCGGAATACCATGGCTTAAGAGAAGCATCAAACTTTTTGAGATCATCGAAGTAATACCGCTTATGCGCGGGGTCCAACCTGGTAAGCGCTTCCGCAATGGCCCGGGCAACAATTGGCATGGTCAGAGGTTTGTACCATAAATGCGGATTAGGCGTACTATCCGGCAATCCCAGCAAATTCTGTACATTGATGACCTGCCGGTTCGTATTGGGGGCGGCGGCCAAAATCTTCTTGATCCAACTGTCATAACCTAAACCATTTCGCACGACCAACTGCGATTGCGCCACTTCAATGGCCACCGATGGACTGGCCTCGAAGGAGTGCGGATCGGTATTGGGATCGCTGACGATAGACTTGACGGCCACGTATTTTCCGCCAATTTGCGCAATGATATTGGCGTACTGATTCTCCACACCCACAGCCCGAATCTTGGCGTGGACAACACCCGACATTCCCAGTCCCAATACCGCAACTGCGATCACAACCGCCAATTGCCGGACGGTGCGGGAAAGAGCACTGCTAATTCCGACATCAAAGAACAATGCTTGCATAGGGTGTCTCCTTTGGAACTGGCTACCAGGCGGAACGCAATAAACCATTGCGGCAATCGCGGCAACAGCGGCAGCCCCGCATTCGCGTTTGTCGCCCCGGACGAGTCAACGTCCATATCGGTTTCACTTATACAAGGTCATACCCGGAGCGTCAAGCGTTAATTATACTTCGTAATACGATTGGGTGCGCGACACGTTACGTGGACGGTATTTCCGAATCGCATGCAAGCCACCGGAACGCCTTAATTCCGAACCGGGCCCGAAGGCGGTGAAGATCGGGCGGCAGCAGCGGGCTTCGGGAGCTGATGCAGAAGATACAGTTGCACCGAGCCGGTCTCAATGGGTTGAATGCGCAATGGGGCAACCAGGGCGGCAAATTTTTGCCGGACGCTATCGGGGATAATGAATGCCGCAACATTATATTTATGAATAAACTTCTGCAGTAGTGCGGGATAATCAGCCGGTATGCCCGCGCCATATAAGCCATAGTTATAAAGGATGGCAACCACCTGCGAATGCTGAAATTGCGGGGGATTGGCGGCGGGCATATTGATATATCCTCCGACCATTGAAAACCGGAAATTGGCTTGCGCCTGCCAGAGCATGCTGGCACCTTCATAGCCATAAGGAAAGATGATGACATTATCACCGGGCTTGAAATATCGAGCGCAGTCGGATGAGGTGAAAAATGGTGGAACTTGGGCGGGAAAGACCCAGAATGCCGCATTAACCTGCGGAACCAGAAATAAGATTGACAGTCCCGCCAGAATTATCTTGGTGCATCGACGCACCTTTGACTCGGCCAACCACCAGGCACTAATGACCGCGGCGACGAGCGTGGCATACAAGGGGAAGCGCGATGGCAGGGCATTGTCGATCAAAGGCAGATGTACAAACAGCATCCAGGGTAATATGACCGGCAGCGTGTGCCCCAAGATGCCCAACTGTGCGCCCAGACTGGCCACAACAACGGTGGCCAGTATCAGAATCGCCATTCTCGCTGATGGCCGACTTGAAAATTCGCGGATGAATAATACGATTATCAAAATCAGCGGTGCGCCCAGAAAAGCCAGTTGCTCGCTTAAATTCCCGCTGAAGGCCGAGGAAATGGGAAGAAAAAATTTGCTGCCCAAGGCGGTCAGCGGCGTAGGAATCAAATAATTCAGCGGATCGGTGTAATAGAGTTCCGGTGGATTAAGCGGACCGCGAATATATCCTTTGAAAAAAATGTAATAAAACAGGGGCGAGAGGATTACCGCCGTCATGGCCAATGCGACGATAGCTTCCACCAGAGGCTGGAAACGCGCCAAGCCGAGGGTTGAATCGCTTACAACGGCGATATCGAAAGTGATGGCCAAGAAGGCAAAAAGGGTCGTGGTGGCGAAGATTTCAGTAGAAATTCCGAATTGGAAGACCAGCAGCAGGCAGACCAGTATCAGGTAGGGCCACCGCGAGAGTTTTCCCCGCCGACGCAGAAGATAAACCCAGACCAGCAGCGGAATCGCGGCGGTGAAGATCAGGAACAGATGTCCCGGTATGAGTTCTCCGAACGTATAGCTTGAAAATCCAAATATGCCGCCCCCAAACAGCGATGGCAGGAATTGTTTTTTTGTAATTTCCCGTCCCAGCAGATAGGCCGACCATGCGGCCAGAACCGGAGCCAGCAATGCGATGACATTATAACTGACAATCGGCCCCCATCGGACTGTAATGGGCCAGAACAGCAGAGCCAGAGTTGGCAGAGAAGTGCACCACACGAGATTCTGCCCCACCGGTGCCCAGAGAGCATGGGTGATCAATGGATTGACGCCATGCCCAATTGCCCACGGCCACCACGCCAGGCTCCAGAGCACAACTGAGGTATCGGTGATTTGTCCGGCGATGACCGCATGGCGCAGATCCAATGGGTGCGGCCATAGCAGTAGTATCGCGGCCAGCGCCCCATAGACCAGCATGGCGGCGGCCCCGGCAAGACATGATTTCATCATAGCTTCTCTCCGTTCCACACTGCCAGCCCACGTATAGCCCGCCAGGCGCTGCGCAGGCTGAAAAATATGGAAGCCATCACGAGCAAGATAAACCCCAGATGTCCCACCATCAGCCAAATTAGAGAAATCAACTTGTGATTATGGAAATCATCGGTCCATTGTACGATCACGCCATGCACCTGAAAGGTTTCATCCGCGGATGTGACGGCCAACGCGATGAAAATATATCCCGCCAGTATCGCCATTTGAAATTTGGCCGCCGAACGGCCATGCGCCTTAAGCCATGGATTATTATCCCAAGCCGAAAACCAGAGGCCCAAACCAGGCAGGAAGGTCAAGCAAGGGCCCAGAAGGTGTGTAATAGCCGCCAGCCATTTGTGTTTGCGCGTGACTAACTTAATATTTATTTCGTCCGTGATTCAACACCCATTACGCTTCAATTTTCATGCTCCGAAGTACCAACGATTCATCGCGCGATTTATTGCCCAACCCGCGCCAATGCGCCCGCATTGTTTCACCGCGTGATATGTGACGGTCAGAATTCGGGCCTTCATGGCGTGACTTGAGTTGCAAAGCTGATCGAAAAATGTTGAATCCAGGTGATTAAGTCCACAGACTTGCCAACCCGGCATACACGCCCACAACGGCGGTTAACACGGCAACCGATCCAACCAGCCACGCGTACCAACCCTGGAGTCTCCAAGGTTCGGGGAGCGCTTTGCGAGCCAGTAGAAAGAGAAAGCCCAGAACAATCGGAAGCAACAGCGCGTTCATCACTTCCACGCTTAAGGTCAGGCGCACCAGGTTGATTCCCGATAACACAATTCCCGCACCGACCAGAAGGCAGATCAGATAGACACCATAAAACCACGGTGCCTCAAAGGGATGATGGGCCAGGGATCTTTTATATCCAGTTACCTCACCCAGCCCCCACGCCGCCGTGAGCGATACGACAATCGTGGCCACCAGAGCAGCCCCCAACATTCCCAAAGCAAATACCACCCGCCCCCACCAGCTTCCCACCACCGGGGTTAACGCGGTAGCAATTTGATGAACGGTGTTGAGTGAGGCATTGGGATTTGTTTTTCCAATTGTGGCGGCCGTCAGGATCAACACCGCCGCCATGATAATCTGCGTAATCAGGGCACCGATCGCCGTATCCAGCCGCGCGGCCTTGAGGTGCGTGATATTCAGGCCTTTATCAACGACCGCTGATTGCTGATAAAATATCATCCACGGCATAATTACCGCACCGACATTGCCGGCAATTAAAAACAGATAATCCGGATTACGAACGGGCTGTTTCATAATCGCGGCAATCATAGCGGCGGGCGAAGGATGGGAAATGGCCGCCACCGCAATGAATGCGAGTTCAAATAGACCAATCATAATGGCGATCATCTCGACACGCCGATAGGTACCGGTGGCCACCACCACGACCAGAAACAAGATGGTCATGGAAATGCTAAGCCAGGGCGCAACACCAAATAGTCGCCCCACGCCTTCTATGCCGGCAAATTCGGTCAGAAGCGCTCCAACGCACGAGGCCATTAATGTGGAAACTGACAGCCACGCCCAGGCTTTTCCAAAACGCTGGGCAATAAGCTCACCGTGCCCCTTTTGCGTGGCCAATCCCAGACGCACGGTTAATTCCTGCATAACATAAAGTATCGGCACCAACAGCACCTGAAGCATCAGAAGGCTGTAACCAAACTGGGCTCCACTTTGTGCCGCGGTAATGACGCTGCCGGCATCCGTATCGGCCAGCATTACCACCAGGCCAGGACCGGCCACAAACAGAAGCGCTTTCCAAAAAGACCATCCATTGGCGAAAGATGCGGAAGACGCTGGTGAATCAACGACAGATTTCCGGCTTAGCGGCGTGTCCTTGGACACTAACGGGCGGGTACCCTCACTTTGAACCATTAACCATCTCCACCGATATTTGTTGAGACTGATTCTCAACAAATACCACGGCTGTTATAATTATTTTGAGACCAAGTGTCAACAAAATTCGGCCATATTCGGAACACTGACAAATTCTTTGCAATACTTTGGTGTCCTTACTTTTGGTTGCGCGCATTTTCTTGTTCCGACGAATTATCAAATGGCCAACTTAGTGCGATCAATATCGGCGTCCATAAAAAACATTCACAGGCCGCATTATTGAGGTTCGACCGGACCGGTCGTGCCATGCAGATCGATTCGACCACCTTCTTTTCTATAGTCTACCAATCCGTACCAGAACTGTAACTGTCTGGAAAAAATAATCTTTCTCCGCATCATCCGGCTTCCTGGCACGTTTATGCTTGAGGCGATGTGGCCTTGCATCTGCGGGCGGTAGAGTCCACAATCACGGTTGATGAACAAAAGCCAAGGGGCCTTCCCTGGCCAGCGCGGAGTCGTAATGTCGCAAAACGCAACTCAGAGCATCCCGGCGGATACACCCCTGTTGCAGGAATTTCCGCCCCTGCTGCGCAACCGCAATTTTTTTCTGCTCATGAGCGGATATGTGGTTTCCGTCATCGGCGACCGGGTGCATTTTCTGGTGATGCTCGAACTGCTGTGTTATGTGGTGCTTAAACGCCATGTGGAATCCGCCCAACATGCGGCACAGCTTAATTTAGCCATGTTCCTGCCTTTTTTGCTGCTGGCACCGCTGGGGGGTGCAATTTCAGACCGGCTGCCACGTCGCTGGGTCATGATTTCCTGCGATCTGGTGCGCAGTATTATTGTCATTATCGCCCGAACCGTGTTGCTGGTCGCGGCTTACCACAGCACGCTGTCAACCGGGACACTTCTGGTTATGTTGTTTGGTTCGGAAATCATATTGTCCTGCTTCGGTGAAATATTTTCACCGGCCCGCGCCGCCATTGTGCCTAATTTGGTGCATCCGAAAGAATTGCTGCAAGCCAATTCCTTTCTTTCTGTGGCCGGGACCATTTCCACCCTTTTGGGATTTATCCTCGGCGGATTGTTGCTGAAATTCGGCCTGGATATCGCCATGTATGTGGATGCGGGAACCTACTGCCTTTCGGCGTTCGCGGTTTTTTCCATGCGGATGCGGCCCGGTATGGATCGCCCCGACCCGGTGCGTGGAGTCCGACACAACAGTCTTTTTAAGGAATTAAAAATTGCCTTGGGCTATCTCAAAGTCCACAAGCATCCGTTTCAGGCGATTCTGCTGGAGCTGGCATTCACAACCGCCAGTGCTGTAATTCTAAATTGTATGCCGGCCATTGTTACCGCCCGCTTCGGTCTGTCCAACAGTGACTTCGCCTATTTTCTCGGCGTGGCGGGAATTGGCATGATTGTCGGCGCGGTCCTGGTCAGCAGAGCGCGCAACGGTATTCCCAAGGAAATCGGTATCGGTTGGTCCACAGTCGCCATCGGCGTGGGATTGCTCATGGCCGCGTGGGCGGCGCACTGGGAAACATTTCTGGTATGGCTTACCGTCGCGGCGATGTTCGGAGCCATCATGTTTATTACCGTTGATACGCTGTTGCAGCGCGTGGTGCCGGATTACATCCGTGGAAGAGTCATGGGGGCACGTGATCTGATTACAACTTTCGGATTGCTGGTTCCCACGGTCCCCATCGCATTCTGGAGCAATGTTGATTCTTACATCATGAATATCATTGTTGGCACCGGCGCTGTGATCGCGATACTGGGGACAGGATTATTGATTATTTATTACCGTCGGCAGCCATTCTCGGTTACGTCGGCGGTGGCCCGGCGAATCACCGCCGTGTATATGGAATTATGCCATCGCTGGCAGCGGGGCAATGCCTGCCGCATTCCGGCTACCGGCCCGGCGATTGTCGCGGCCAATCATTCCAGTGCGCTGGATCCGTTGGCCGTGGGCATAGGCAGCCGACGGCGCTTGGTAAGATTTCTTATAGACCATGCATATTATCAGCTTCCATTCATGAAATATTTTTTTGCCGCGCTGGGTTTTATACCCGTGGATCGTTCCGGGCCGGACATCTCCGGCATTCGTGCCGCGATGCGGGCACTAGAAAATGGTGATGTTGTGGGCATATTTCCCGAAGGCGATATGGGTGATGGCATGAGTCTTCGCGCCGGGAAACATGGAGCCGCCGTGCTGGCTTTGGCGTCTGGCGCGCCGGTTATTCCGGTGTATATTGCCGGAACTCATCGTCATGAAAGTTTGAAGACAGATTTATTGCGACCCGCAAAAGTGAGGGTGTATTACGGCGCGCCAATGACATTTAACGGTTTGGCGGCGCGGCGCAAAGAACCGGCCGTGCTTGATGAAGTCACCGGGCACATTATGGATGCTATCGCTAAACTTAAAATTCGCGCAGATGCGGCACAGATGGACTCAGCGATAAAAAACACGCCATAAACAGGCGCGCATCAAAACCATTCGCCCTCCAACAAGGATGGTAGTACGTTGAGAATAGATCGCAGGTGGCGTTTCGGCGGCCGGCGTCAGCCGACCTTTTACCCCATCCGTATTGGCTCTACTGTCCACTTGATCAAGTCTCCCGCTCCAAAGATTTTCACAGCCGTTCGGTTCCACTAACTGCCGCAGGCGTATATGATTCGCCCGGTTTTGTCCAAGGCGTTTGGTATGAGCAAAACAAGAAAAGAACCGCAGTGGTTGCGATTTGGCTCCGGTGAAGGGTACTTCGACCGCAGCCACCGACCTTTGCAGTGCCTGATTTTTATCGCACCGCTGCTGATTATTTATCAGATTGGGGCGGTGCTGCATCCATGGAGTGCGTTACATGGGCAGACGCACAATATTATCGCCTTTGAACTGATGCTGAACTTCTTCTCCCTGTTTGGCGCGGTGGGAAGTTATCTACCGCCTCTGGCGGTGGTGGCTATTCTGCTGGGCTGGCATGTGGCTCGTAAAGACCCATTAAAATTTGAGCCAAGTCTGTATGTGGCTATGGGGGCGGAAAGTTTTCTCTGGGCGGTGGCCCTGGTGATTTTATTCCTGGCGGTCGCCCACGGTATGACCATGCAGGCGGTGATCCATCCCGTGGCCCATGTGATCAATAGGCTTTCATGGCAGTCACAGGTGGTGCTGTCCATTGGGGCAGGCATTTATGAGGAACTGCTATTTCGCCTGGTCCTGATCACGGTATTAAATATGATCCTGGTTGATTTGTT
>JAJYGE010000256.1 GCA_021785155.1 Planctomycetota bacterium | reverse complement strand
GGTGCAAGGGAACGGCGCGTGGCAACAGACCAGACTGGGAACTGAGATATCCGAATCGGACGGGGATGATGCCCCAGCCCCCTACGGGAATCCATAACCGCAGTGGTGTTCCGATACGGAAGTCGGATGGGTTCGTAGTAGCTGTGAAGCGGGGTAATTCCCGTGGAGCCAAGGAACCCTGCCAAAGCTAAGCCGAAGTTAAGGAACGGGCCCGAAATAACTTCCCGATTTAAGGGGAGCCAGGGATGGCCCGGTAGTTCCATTGGGGCAGGAATGAATCGAAACGGATTTTCATATCGCGTTTGAATTCCTTGGTGCATTGGCGTCCGGTTTCGTAGACTTTATTTAGAATGTCCACCGTCACATGCAGGCCGGTATGGGTGGCCGTTTTTTCCATCAGTTCTTTGACGATCTCGGTGGTATGGAAGACCACGCCCTGACAGGCTCGGGTCACATGCGGAAATAAGCGGTGTTCAATAGGGTTATACTTGGAACAGTACGGCGGGTAATGAGCGATGCGGATTTCCACCCCCATTCGCTGGGCTGCCGCCTGAAGATCCTGCTTGAAAACGTAGCGGCGAGCGCTATTGGAGCCTCCACCATCGCACAGCAGCAACAATCGCGTGGCGTTGGGATAGCTTTGACGGCCTTGGGTGTTCCACCAGTGTTCCAAGCTTGCGCAGGCAAATTCACTGGTATCGTGACTGGTGCCAAGATTGATATGTCCACGATTCAGACCCACATCATAAAAGCCGTGCGGATGCACCACGCCACTGGCGGCATCCGGAAAGTCGTGGTCAAAAACCTCCTGAACCTCTTGGGTATAAAGCTTGCCGTCGCGGTAGAAATTGCCTAACAGTTCCTTCTTCTTGCTATCCATGCTGATCACCGGATCACCCCTTTGCAGGTATTCCTGTTTGAGCCGGGCGATGTTCTCAAACTGGGCGTTTCGGTCAGGATGCCGTGGCCCCATTGCCATACGCTTTTGGGCCTTGCGTTTGACATAGCCATGCTTCTTGAGAAGTTGCTTGACCACCCGCCGCCCCGCAGGGACTCCTCGCTGGGCCAACCGCCTGCAGATTTCACGCCGCGTCAGATCGGTCCATTTGACCTCCTGCCGCATGGGGTCACCGGCAGTGTGCTCGCGCAGCACGGCCAGAAAATCCCCTTCCACCTGCGGAATCACGTCAATGAACCGTCGGCGTCCACCCCTTTTTTTCGCACCCGTTCCGCCGCTGGGTCTTCCTCGAATCCCAAATCAACGCGGCCCTGGTCGATGGTTTTTCGATCACAACCCAACAGCCCGGCTACATACGCGAGGCCACCGTGTCCAAACTTGGCCGCCTCCACGGCAGCGTATCGACGTCGATCTTTTTCCGAAAGCGTCCGGTACAGTCGCTTCATCATCCGTTCAACCTGAGTTCCGTAGCCTTCCATGGCTGACCCCCTGTTCGAAAAACACAGCGGACATCCTGTCCGTGAGTCCTTATCATAATAGACCATTGCCAAATCGGGAAGTTATTTCGGCCCCGTTCCTAACCCGCGTAAAGTGTCGCGCACCCCCGGATGCCATCTCGCCGCGTGGCCAATATGTTTTTCATCCACTGCGCGATAATATGCGTATATTACGACGGCTTGGTAAGGTGCACTCCGAGAAATCGGGCCGGGCCGGTTTTTATGTTTGGTAAATTGTTGCGGTCGGGTCGGTGGTGGTCACCGGCTGGCCAAAACAGCAGTCTCTTTTATGGAGTTGCGTTATGAATCGCAAAATTGTTTCCACTCTGGTAGGGTTTCTGGCGGTCAGCGCCATGTCAGTCAGCGCATTTGCCGGGGCGCTTAAACCTGTGACGGTGAAAGGGCAGCTTCTTGATATGAAGTGTTATTCTGCCCTTGGAGCCGTTGGGCGTGCCCATGGCAAAACATGCGGCATGAAGTGTCTGGATTCCGGTATCCCCGCCGGCATTCTCGTGAAGGGGCACGCATGGGTCCTGGCGACAAATTCAAGGCCGTTGGCACCTTATGTCGGCTTGAAAATTGAGGTCATGGGTAAAGCCAATTTCAAGGATCATGTCCTGATTCCCTCTAAGATTAAGGTTGATATTCATGGCCATTGGAAAACGATTGTAGGAAAATCGGCGATGTGAAGCCAGTGCTTCGATATCAATGATAATCGATAATCAGACCTCCGGGCGACGCCCGGAGGTCTTTTTTTGTAAGCAGGTGCCGCGCTTCTGGTCAAATGTCAGACGTTTATATCCGCTGGCCGTCGTTTGCGAAAGCCCATGGCCAATGCGGAAATGCCCAGTAGTAAAAGCGGTGCTGGTTCGGGCAACTCCGGGACACGCTTTATAAACAAAAAATTTAACGCCCTACGTCTGGCTGGTCATTGATCTGGCAGAAAGCATTGCAAAAAAAATAAGACAGGCTTATACTCCCATCCGAGTTTGATAGGAATCGATTTGTGAAGACGATATCTAAGCGCAATTGGACAGGCTTTGCCCTATATTCCAATGCAATTTGTCTGGGTTGACGGAAACGTGTTTCCCAAGTGCGCCTTGTCATCGTCATAATCACGGAAAAAATCAAACTTAAGAAATTGGGATGAGATAGAGATCGGAAATTTTGTTCGTCGGAATATGAGGAACGTGCGCTATGATCAGTTTCGTTCGCCACAGTGACGTATCAACTTATGCTCGTGGCAGTCGGCGAAAGCGGCTGATACAGAGTTGTGTTATCGCCGTTTTATCCGCGGCGGTTGGCGGGGCGGCGGTTGAGGCTGCCATACCGCCCACACCCGTTCCGCCGCAAGTTACAGCGAAGGCGGTGGTTCCGGCCCAGGTGTTCAATGATGGCCCAGCCTATCCGGTTTCGCCTTTGGTAATCCGTTACGCTCATCGGGCCAAGGGGCAAATTCCCATAAGCAAAATCGCAGCCATGAATGTGGTGCTTGGGTTAAAGTCATCCGGCTATGTTACCGCCTACAGCACTGGGGCGGGAGGGCAGCGGGTATTGCGATCCGATGTTCAGATTGTCCATGCCCAATTGGGGTTATTGGCGCGGGGAACGGTGCAGAATTTTCATGCCACGGCCATTCGATCTCTGGCCCGACAGATTGTGGCGTTCTTGAACGCCCACGGGCAGGTGGGTGTGTATGTGAGCGTCTATGATCATGACATCGCCGATGGCAAGGACCTCCGTCCCAAGGGTGATACCGCACTGCATCTGGAAATTTATACCGCAGTGGTCACAGCGTTGCGCACGGTCGCATCCGGCGGACGCTTCAGTGGACAGAAAAACAGGATCAACAATCCCATGGCGTCCTCTATCGCGGCCAATTCGCCGATTCAGCCGGCCAGCGCCAACAAGCCCGGTTCAACAGATCTGCTGAATCCAAAAGTGCTTAATGCTTATATAGATCAGATCAACCGGCAGCCCGGCACACAGGTGGCCGTGGCGGTATCCCCGGATAAAAATTCCACTGTACCCGATGCTGTGGATCTGGATTATCTGGTGCATGAATCCAGACCCTGGCATGTTTATTTCCAATTGTCCAACACCGGTACGCAACAGACGAATCCCTGGCGCGAAGAATATGGCCTGGTGGATAATCAACTCCTGGGCTTTAATGATATTTTCAATTTACAATACAGTACAGCGGGTTTTACCAAACAAAATTCCATCAACGGCTCCTACAACATCCCCCTGACGCGGAACAATCGCCTGCGGCTGCGCGTTTATGGCGGCTATGATGATTTCAGCGCATCGGATGTCGGTTTCGGCAACGCTTTTTTTAACGGTGATGAATCCACCGCCGGTGGCGAGGGCATCTTAAACGTGTTTCAGCACAACCGGCTGTTTATTGATCTTATCGGTGGCTTAAAATATCAACATATATTTGTTGATAATACGCTCATTCAGCAGACCGGTTCAGGAGATTTCGTGATCCCGTATGTCGGGATCCATCTGGATCATTACACGCCCACCGTGCAGTCATGGGCGGATGCTACTGTTTTGGGGGGCTTTACCACATCGTCCAATGCCTCGCTGCAGCAACTGGGGCGACTGGATGTGAACAAAAACTGGGTCATTCTTCAGGGTGATTCCGTTTGTGAGTTCTATCTTGAACCCTTGCTGGATCCCAGCGGCTATCAGGCCGGCACAAGCACTTTGGCCAACCAGATAAAAATCTCCATCTCCGGGCAGGAGGCGTTTAATAACCGCCTGCCGGCGGAAGATGAAATGACCGCCGGTGGTTTGTATACCGTACGCGGCTATCCTGAATATGTTACAGCGGGCGATTCCGTGGGCATTGGCAGTATTGAATATCGGCTGCATATTCCGCATTTGTTCCCGGTGGATCGCAATGCCGGCAGTATGTTTGGCCATCCGTTCCGCTGGGTGCCACAGCAGCCTTATGGCCCGACGGATTGGGACCTCATTGGCAAGGCTTTTCTGGATGTCGGACAGGTTGTAAACTCCAACCAGCAAAGCTATGAAACCAATTCCACACTTGTAGGTACTGGCCTTGGTGTGGAATTGGATATTAAACACAACATCAGTTTGATGGTGGATTGGGGCGTGGCACTTACACGCCTGAACGCCAGCAGTACCAGTCCGGGAGGTACGGACGTTTCTCCGGGATCCAGCCAGGTTAATTTTGTATTTACCGTGAGCTACTAAGTTTTAGATGCTACGACTTTTATTACGCCGCATTTTCTTTAATGGCGGCCAAGTTCGATAAGGAGATTTCATCATGGCGGCAAACACGTTGGTAACTCATAAACGTATGAACTCCCGGAAGTTATCCCGCAAAACAGCGCTTTCACTGGGCGTGACTCTGGCTGCCTCCGTGGCCGTCAGTGCTACCGTCCGGGCGGCCGCTCCCATCGTCGTTACACAGGTGGAACACGGTGCCGCCGGCTTTTCCACCTCCGGCAACACCACCACCATTACCGCCGCCAATCAGACCATTATTGACTATTCCAAATTTGATATTCCCACCGGTGATACCGTGCGGTTTATTCAACCCGATAGTACCGCCACGGTGCTCAACCGCATAAGCGGCGCATCACCCACGGCCATTGACGGAAATCTCTTTGCCAACGGAATTGTTTATATGGTCAATCCCGCCGGCGTGATGTTCGGCGCGGGGTCGGTGATTAATGTTGGACAGATATTTGCCGCTGCGGGCAGTATGAGCAATGCCGATTTTTTACAGGGCGTGAATCATTTTACCGATGTATCCGGCTCCGTGCTTAACGCGGGTAATATTCATGCCTCCGCGGTAAATTTTGTCGGGCAGATGGTCGCCAATTCCGGTGAAATTATTGCCCCCAGGGGAACCGTGGTCATGGCCGCCGGTCATGATGTGCTGATCGGTCAGATGGACGGCAACATGTTCGTCAAGGTGTCCGATGCCGGTACCGCCGCCTCCAGCAGTCCCCATGCGGCGGTCAGCAATACCGGCACGATTGACGCCAACAGCGGACAGGTCAATATGTCAGCCGGTGATATGTTTTCATTGGCTATTCACAATACCGGCACTGTTACCGCCGGAAATATAACATTGCATGGCGGGTCCAATTCCACGGTTCTGGTCTCCGGTAAACTTGATGCATCCAATCAGGGTGCCAATGGCACCGGCGGCACGATTAAAATTAACAGCGGCAATATCGGCGTGGGTGTGAATCAGACCCCTGATGGTGCGTACACGGATGTAAAAACCACGATCTCGGCCACCGGCACCAACGGCGGTGGCAAAATTCTCATTGGTGTCAAAGCGGATTCCAGTTCCGCCACGGGCTATAGCGATGCCAGTAATTATGATTACATTGGGGCGGACGCCCTGCTGGAAGCTCAAGCGACCGGTTCAGGCGCGGGCGGCCTGGTGGACACCTCCGGTGCCACACTGACGGTTTCACCAACGGCGACGATTCTGACCGCCGGAGCGGCCGGCGGCGCATCGGGCCAGTGGCTGCTGGATCCGGTGGATATTCAAGTCACCGGATCGACGTCAGGCAACATTGGCACAGCCACGGCTGCCGGTACTACTGAGTTTTCACCCACCGCCGCAACTCCCACACCGGCAACGGTCGCGGCCACCGCAATTAGCGACGCCTTAAGTGCCGGCGATAACGTGATTGTAAGTACCTCACCGGGAACCGGGCCGACAATTGGAACTGACAAAGGCGATATTATCCTGATGTCAGGCGTCACAATAGATCCGGTCATTCCGGCTGGATCAAATGTGACATTAACGCTTTCCGCCAACAACAACATTGACATAGAAGGTACTATCAGCGCCGGCGGACCGGGCATCATGAACGTGAATCTGAATGCTGCGGGTGTTATTTATATCGGAGGAACGGGCACCACGCCAGGGGCTGGTTCAATCAGCACTTTTTCCTCCGCTGGAGATGGCGGAAATGTATCGGCGAATACCAATGGTGGTTTTGTCGAAATTGATTCCACCGCGACTTGGGCGATTAATACCAGCGGTACCCTCGGTGGTGGATCGGTGTCAATCAACAGCGGCCAGGGCGGACCGCTGCAAATTATTGGCAGTGGTATCCCAAGCACGCCAGGTCTTGGCGGTATTGCTACCGGGGGTGGCAGCCTCCTGTTGGATTCCGCAGACCAAGGTTCCGCCACATCTCCAGGGATCTTCATTGGTGCAGTCACGCTAAGCACTGCGGGCTATGCTCCCGGTTCGGGCGGCGGCGGCATCGGAATCATAGAGATCGGTTCGGGTAATATACAGATATCCGGAACAACGATGACTTCCAATGGCACCGCTGGCACACTCGGAGGTGCCGCTGGAGGTGCGGGAGCAATTGGCATCGCAACGGAGGTACCCGATGGTGGGTACCGTGGGGAAATTACTCTTCAGAACGTTACTTTCAACGCTGAGGGAAATGGTGGTGGGTCCATTCGCGTATGGCCAGGTGCGGGCGACGCCGGTTACTTATATCAACCGATCACCACCCAAAACCCCGCCCCCAACACGTGGGTTTCTACGCGCGGTAGTACATATCCATACGGAGATGGATTCCTTGTATTTCAAGGCACGAACATTATCAACACCGCCCAGATTGGCCCTGTTGTGGCGGGTCTGGGTACTGGCGGCAACGTCAATATCGCAGTAAGTCCACCCACCGTGGGGCCACCGGGAACACCCATCAGCGTGACTTGGACAATTAACGGTGGGGGCGGCGGGGCTGGCGGGGCTCTATCGGGAGGTGGTTTATCCGTAAAGCTTGATCCCACGGTCACTTTTCAATCCACCCCCAGTGGATCGGGTTCATTCGTCGGTGGCGGAGCCGCCGCTGGTGTTGCCGGGGCATCAGTATTTAATGCATTTAATACCTATTTTGAAACCTACGGAACCGGATCTAATGTCATTCAGCCCTCCGTTATCTCTGACGGCGGCGGCCAAGATTACGAGAATGCGGAGCAACCTCCGGGTGAGACAGCCCCTTCGGGTGATCAATCCATTCCCTTTATTGTCGGCCACATTTACGCGGGAGGTAATGAAAGCGTGGCTGCTCCAACCACGACAGTAACGCTTTCCGATACCGGTTCATCCGCAACAGGCGCTATTATATTTGATGGTCGCTTGGACGCCGCGGCGGCGGGGGTTGATAACCTGATTGTGACAACCACCGCTGGTAGCATTAGTTATAATTATCCCGTTAGCCAGATCACACCCTTGCAAACATGGACCAGCATAGCGGGCACCGGCTTGGCTCTCCAGGAATTTATCCCCAATGTCAGCCAGACGCTACCATCTTATAATAATAGCCAATTCTCAACCAGTTCCGGCACGGAATTGGGACAACTACAATTTGGTGATGGCCCTGCACAGGCGCTCAATAATTCGATTTTTGATTTTAACTTTGTTGGAGGCGTATTCCTAGGCACCACCGCTGGCAACATGTTTCTGGAGGGAGCCATTGTTGACGCCAACGTCGTGACTTATGGGACAAACAATCCAATTCACACCGGCGCTGTAATTTTGAACTCGCCCACCGGCGATATCGACCTTGAGGCCTATCTGTACGGTGCCTATTACAACAACGGACAGAACTCGTCGGGGGATCCGTTATCGCTTACGTCCGGTGCTCCGGCAACCATCGCTGGTGCGGCCAACAACGCAATTACCGTTGATGGCGGCACCACCACCCTTGATGGCGTAACATACGGAGATATCGTCCCGGTCGAAGCCATCTTTGCTTATGGCGGGCAGACATTGGGAACCGCTAGCTATTCCGGGTTTTCAGCTACCGCAACAAGTGGTGGCAACATTTTGCTAAATGGCCCATCGCCCGCTACCACTGGGGGTCTTTTTCCGGTCGCTGACGGCCTGATCGGGAAGCCGATCCTGTTCGAGAGCGCTGTCTGCCGGTCCGCGACGCCGCGGAGCTGGCGCGGCAGCGCCGCGGCGGCCGGGACCATTCTGCACGACTGGGGCGCGCACCTGGTCGACCAGGCGTTTCAGCTTGGCCTCGGAC
>JAJYGE010000205.1 GCA_021785155.1 Planctomycetota bacterium | reverse complement strand
CTCCGATAACCGTCGTTTGTAACTACGTTTTTCCATCCCAATAGAATCAACAGTTTTGAAAACCGGTCAAGCGACAGAAAACCACCGCCAATTGCCGCTCAAATCATGTTTTCGCGTATAATTCACCCACTCGTTTGCCCGAAGAGCCTATTTATTGATGAGCCACGAGTGCTTGGATTAAGCGATCATCAATGCCATGATTTTTAAGATCGCCAAAGGTATGGCCGCTCCGATGTGCTCACGAGGCGACGCATTAGCGGCTTTTTAACAACGTCCAGAATGAACATCATGACAATGGTGGCGGCCAGCAATCCCAGCACCATCGCAATGGGTACCGGAGCCATTAAAATTCCAAACACCGCCATTGCCGAGACCACGACCACATCTGCGGCGGTGGCGCAAAGCAAAAATGTTCCGGGCCGGGATTTCCAGAACGCACAACTTTCACGCACCAGATACACTGTGGCCAAGCCACTGAATACCAACGCCAGAAACACCAGCGTCTGTGTCGCCGGCAGTTTCATGAAATGTCGTCCCACATAAAATACCGCGAAGCAGTACAAGAGCCAGGAAATGGCAATCACAGTAGACGATCCCATTAATACACGAATATTCCAGCGATCCGGATGTGGTGAAGGCGTAACGCGATCACTGGCCAGCGACATGGTGACAAAATCATTGGCGAACAGCAGCAGTAAAATCAGCCGGGGTGTGGTTACCAGTGAACCGGTTATCAGCAAACCAAGACTCAGAAACAATGCCACCTGAATGGTTTTAGTTACTTTATTGGTCGTATAGGTGAGCATGCGCCGGTATACCTTGCGGCCAATATTAACCGCGTCGGTCAAATGGGAGATTCCCGGTTTGGTCAACACCAGACTGGCGGCGGAACGCGCGACATCCGTGGCATTGGAGACCGCGATTCCGACTTCCGCCTGTTTAAGGGCCGGGGCGTCATTAACGCCGTCGCCGGTCATTCCGGTGATAATATGTTGCTTCTGAAGCTGACGGACCAGGGCAATTTTATCTTCCGGAAACACACCGGCAAAGACATCGGCATCCAATAGTCCTTTTTCAATGGCACAACGATCAGCAGACTTGCTCCCAATGCCCAGTTGCGTTGATATGGCCTGGGCCGTGATTTCGCCATCCCCTGTAACCATTCGCACCCGAATACCCAATGCTTGAAGTTTGGCAATGGTATCGTGCGATTCCGGACGCGGTGGATCGCGCAGAGAAAGCAGTCCGATCATTTTCAATTCGCCATCGGTCTGGGCGGCCACGCCCATGACGCGGTTGCCCGCGGCGGCCAGAGCATCGGCCTGTTTCAGAATATCCGGCGCATTTTTGCACAGGCCAATCAGCGTGGCCGGTGCTCCCTTTATTGCGCGGGCTTTTTTGCCATCCATTTCCAATTCCGCTTCAGCCCGTTTGGTGGCGGGATCAAAGGGTATTAACTTAACCCGCTTCCAATGGAAGCTGGCAACTGGATTAGCCTGATATTGTTTCAGAATAGCCATATCAATAGGATCCTGCGTGCCGGCATCACAAGTCTGCGCGGCAAACGCCAGAACGTCTGATTCGGTGGCACCATTGAGGCCTTGAACTTTTTCCAGCGCCAGTTCGTTGAGCGTCAGTGTGCCGGTTTTATCACAACACAACTGCTGCATGCTGGCCAATTCCTGAATGGCCGACAGGCGTGTCACCAGCACATTGTTATCCGCATTTCCAGTGAAGCCGTGGCCTGCGCCAGCGTAAACGTGGCGGGCAGGGCCACTGGTACGGAAGCGACCAGCAAGATCAGGGCAAAAGGTAAAATAACAAACCAGGCTATGCCCATGGCAAAGGCATAGATCAAAATAATCACTACCAGCGTGACATCCATGAGCACAAGGTACTTGACGATGGCGAAAATGATTTGTTCCATGTGGCCGACGGTTTTGGCGCCGCGCACCAGTTCCGCGGTTTTGCCAAAGAAGCTTTTAGCACCAGTGGCGGTGACTTCCGCCGCCGCCTCACCACGTTTGACCACCGAGCCGGATCGGGCATCGCCACCCGGTGAAAGCTCAACTGGGGCGGATTCGCCGGTTAATGCCGACTGATCCACCTCTATATTGCCCTGAATCAAATGGGCGTCCGCGGGGACCATGTCCCCCATACGCAAATAAATACAATCACCGGGCACCAGATCACGGGCGGGCACTGGTAGCCATTTGCCATCGCGCATGACGCGGGCGTTTATCTCCAGCCGGTGGCGGAGAATTTCCAAGGCCGCCTGTGCGCGCCCTTCTTCAACAAATCCCAATACCGCATTGCCGACCAGCAACAACGCAATGATGGTGGCTTCAACTGGTTTGCGCAGAGCCATTTCCAGGATGAAGGTGATCTCCAGCATCCATGCAACCGGTGCCCAGAACTTCAGCAGAAAGGCACGAACAGGGTGCGATTTTGGCTCCGGAATAGCGTTGGAGCCAAATTTTTTCAGCCGCTCCGCCGCCTCCTGCGCGGAAAGGCCTTTAACGGCACCAAGCGTTGGAATGGTGGCGAGATTGGGTGTGATAGCCGGTGAGACTTCAGTGCTCATTGGGCAAATACTCCAGCACGCGATTAAGGCCACGCGCATCGCGCGAATCAGTTATATCGCGGCCCGCTTATTTGACGGGGGGCGTGGCACCAGCCTTTACCAGCCTTACCGACACGTATTGATCCACGGACGCCATGAGCGGGGTCAGATACATCAGCGCTGGAGCGCCATGCATCAATACCGCTAGAAATCCAGACTCCATAATTTCATCACGAGTAGCCCCGGATTCCGCGGCGGTTTTTACATGGTGCGCAATACACCATTCACATTGGCCGGCCACACTCAAGGCGACTTGAATGAGTTCCTTTTCCCGCGTGGTAAGAGAAGGCCCACCTTGGGTCTTGGACATAAACTGCAGGAAGGCGTTGGTTACCGATGGGTAATGTTCCTTAAGGCGGCCCAGTAAAGCTCCAATTTCCTTGATACGTTCTTCCGGTTTCATATTGAAATCCTTATTTTTCCAACACGCGGCCAACATACGCCAGGATCGGCCGCAATGACATACCCGGCGAAACCAACAACATTACCATACTAGAAATAGATTCAGGAGGGTAATATATCCAATGAACATACAACAGACTATCACGCTGGCGAATTACCTTTTTCCAGATGGCCGCCGAACTCAAAACGCATCGCTGAAAGCAGACGATCAGCGAATTCGTCTTCGCCGCGGGAACTGAACCGTTCATATAACGCGGCACTTAGCACTGGCGCTGGAACGGATTCATCAATCGCCGCGGTAATGGTCCACCGACCCTCCCCCGAATCGGAAACGCGCCCGGCAAATTTTTTCATGCCGGGATCTTTCGCCAAGGCAATAGCCGTTAAATCCAGCAGCCACGAACCAATTACCGATCCGCGCCGCCACACTTCCGCCACGTCAGGCAAATTCAAATCATATTGATAATATTCCGGATTGCTTAACGGTGTGGTTTCGGCATCCATCTCCTGTTTGTTTTTACCGGCGTTGGCGTGGTTGAGAATATTAAGCCCCTCCGCGTACGCCGCCATAATGCCATATTCAATGCCATTGTGCACCATTTTTACAAAATGACCCGCCCCATGCGGACCGCAGTGCAGATACCCATTTTCCGCCTGGGTGACTGGCTGTTTTTCCCGCCCCGGCGTGCGTGCCGCGGCCTTCACCCCCGGTGCCAGCGTGGCTAAGATCGGATCAATATGCTTAACAATCTCCGCGTCCCCACCAATCATCAGACAATAGCCCCGTTCCGAACCCCATACACCTCCCGATGTTCCCACATCCACATAATGAATAGTGCGATCCTTAAGTTGCTTGGCCCGGCGAATATCATCGTGATAATACGAATTCCCGCCATCGATGATAATGTCACCCGCTTGCAGTAAGGGTGTAATCTTTTCCAGTGTTGCATCCACCACGCCTGAGGGAACCATCAGCCACACCACCCGCGGCTTGGCGAGTTTCTGCACAAATTCTTCTAACGTCTTGGCACCCACCGCACCTTTGGCCTGCATATCGTCCACGCTTTTTGCGTTCACATCATGTACGATGCAACGGTGGCCGCCCGCCATAAGCCGCTGCACCATATTGGCCCCCATACGCCCCAATCCAATCATGCCGATTTCCATTGCTGATTCCTTTTGTAAACATATTTCGCCATCACAACGCCCCGCACACTCACCGGCCCCGCGTGAAACCGGTTGCTCTACCGTGCCCATGGCGCAAGAATATACTTCTCCACGGCTAAGGCAAAACCTTCCTCTTCATTGGATTTGGTCACACGCCGCGCCGCCCGCTTTACCTGTGCGTCCGCATTCCCCATGGCGATGGATAAACCGCTATGGGCAAACATCAGCACATCATTGGGCATATCCCCAATCGTGGCGATGCGCGACGCTGATAAATTGAATTCCTTCGCCAGTCGCAGCGCCACCCCGCCCTTGTTGGCATCCGGATGCGTGACATCCAGGTAGTAGGGCTGGGAACGCGTGGCTGATACATGATCACCAAATTGCTCTTGTGCATCTGATTCCGCCCGCGCTACCGCTTCAAGATCGTCACTGACACCGACAATTTTTACCACGTTATCCAGCACCCCATCAAACGTGCTGACAATCTTCGGCTTGAATTTGACGGTCCATGATTCCCTGTCCACATGCGAGCCATGGGCGGAAAGCGCAAACCAGTCATTGCCGCGGTATACCCAGACTTCAAGATGATGGTCGGTGATGGTTTTTACCACTTGTCCCGCCACATCCGCAGGAAGAATCTTTTGATCAACAATAGATAAATCCGGATTTACAAATAGCCCGCCGTTAAATGCGGAGATGGGCGTAGTAATATTAAGCGGTTTAATGAGCATCTCCATGCCCAGCGGCGGGCGCCCGCTGGTAATGGCAAATTTAATTCCCGCATCTTTTAACTTCGCCACCGCCGTGATCGCACGGGGGGTAAGAACTTTGTCTTTGGTTACCAGCGTACCGTCCACATCCGCTATGAGTAATTGAATCGCCGATGATTTTTCAAGGGTACTCGTCCGCATAAAGAACCACTTTCTAAAAAGTTATAACCGAGTAACCATCTTCAATTCGGGCACTGGTTTCCACACCGCCCAAAACCATTGCAATACCGGGGAATATGTCTTCCGCCGCCAAGCCTTCACCCTCCATGCTTACCTTACATATCTTCGCTGGAATGCCGAGTGCGCTCATCGCATCGATTTGCTGCTTAAACGACGGAGAACTCCGTTGCTTGCTGTCGGCGGCTTGGACGCCTCTACCAAGAAAGAGAAATTCAACGGTCGCTTTCGCATTTTTTACCAAGTTGACGGCAAAATTGAATGAAACCATCTCGGTATTAATATTGTCCTTCCCGGTTATCAGCATGACTAATATCTTGGCCATTTTTTGAATTCCTGTTTCCACAAAAAAATGCGATAAGTTTTAACTGGTCATTATATTGCGAAAGTCGCTTGGTTTGCGCACTTCCCGCGGTAAGGCCTACGGCTTAAAGAAGCTCGGTTCCGGTGTAACCGCATGGGATTCAGTTCGAGAAGCGGTACGCACCAGTATCTGGTGAGCTTTTTCAACTTCGCTATCCGTGCCATGCAAAATCACCAGATACTTGCTCATCTTGATATCGGTTTCGTATTGCAGAACACTGTTTTTGGGAATGCCAAGGCTATAAAGGGCGGCCCCCAACGCGGTCAGACCGCCAACCACAACCGCTCCCTCAATGGCACCAAATAACCACCCTGCCAATGGTCCAAGTACGAATAATGGCCCGACGCCCGGCACCATGAACATTGCCGATCCAAAGAGCAGCCCCATTAGCCCGCCCCAAATAGCGCCATATTTGCCCCAGAACACCGCCCGCTCCGGCGCGTTGTAATACCCTACAACATGCTGCTCATTTTCCATGCCTTTGCCAAGGATGGAAAGCTTTTTCATATCAAAACCGGCCTTCTGGAGTTCCTTTATCGCGTCCTCCGCGCCTTCATGACTTTCATAGGTTGCCACAACAAGATTATCAATGGCCATACGTTACTCCTGAAAAAGACAACCACAATTCAGCCCCATCTGATAATAGTCATGCTACCGGGACTTTTCCATATCGGGGCTATAGCGACCTTGCCGCGCCGCACTGTTACAACCGGCCCGATGTACCAATGCCTGCTGAGCCGCGCTGACGTTGGCCACTTTTCCCGCCCAGATTTCCAGGGCCGGCTGCTGAATCGCCCGGGAGAATGAAAAAGTCAACGGCCATGGCATTTTGGATTTCCAGCGAACATTCATGGCATTCAAACGTTCCGTGGCGGGTTGGGCCGGCTGCCCGCCTGACAAAAACGCCACGCCGCCCGTCGCGGCGGGGACGCTGCGCAAAAGACACCGCACCGTAGCGTCCGCAACTTCTTCCACCGTTTCCTGCTTAAGGCACGTTAATCCGGGCAGCACCATATTGGGCTTTAAAATCATTCCCTCCAGCATCACCCTTTGTTTGTGCAGTTGGTTGAAAACCGTATGCAACACTTCCTCCGTTGCCGTGCCACATTGAGCCAGAGTATGATTTCCATCCATGAGCACTTCCGGCTCCACAACCGGAACCAGTCCGGCATCCTGACATATTGCGGCGTAGCGTGCCAGCGCGTGGGCATTGGCATTGATACAACCCGCGGTGGGAATACCATCACCAATGACGATAACCGCACGCCACTTCGCAAAACGGGCACCCATTTGAAAATATTCTTTCACCCGCCCCGCCAGACCGTCCAGGCCCTCGGCGATCTTTTCACCGGGAAAACCAGCCAGTTCTCTGGTTCCCATGTCCACTTTGATGCCCGGAACAATACCCGCCAGATGCAGAGCATCCACAAAAGAGCTGCCATTGTTTAACTTCTGGCGAATGGTTTCATCAAATAAAATGGCCCCACTGATGTAATCACCGAGGTGCGGTGCCGTTACAATCAACTCACGATACACGCGGTGCATCTCCGCGGTCTGCGGGATATTCAAGGCGGCGAACCGCTTGTTACACGTGGGATTGCTTTCATCCATGGCCAGCAGGCCTTTGCCGGGAGCCATAAGCATCTGGACGGTTTTGGCAAGTTCTGTGGTATTCATCTTGATGTTCCTTCACACATTTTGTACATACGTGAAATATGAATTCTTTGTTCAAAATAGACTCCGAGCGGCATGAGCCACGCCCTCGGCGGACATGGGATGCTGATCGGCAAAGTTGGCCAAATCACGAGCGGTCAACCGCCCCGCCACCGCCGTGCCGATCTCACCAATAAGATTCCCCGCATCTATTCCCACCACCCAACCACCCAATACACGCAGTGTATCAGGATCGAAGAAAAGGCGAATTCCGCCCCGCATTTCGCCAAAAATCTGCGCGCGGGCATCATCGTTAAAATGATAAGCCCCGGTCAACAGACGCATTGAATGTTTTGTGGCCGCAGCGGGTGTGATTCCAACATAGGACGCGCCTGGCAGGGTAAAAACCGTCGTCGGCACGGACGTGCCATCAAAGTAGTCAAGCGGAACATCGCCGCCAAGAATGTTGTGTGCCGCGACCAGCGATTGCCGCACCGCGGCGTGAAAGAGCGGCACACGCCCATTAACATCGCCACAGGAATAAATATGGGGAAGTTTGGTTTGCATCGCCTCGCTGGCCACAAGGTAACCGTGTGCATTAATTTCAACACCCAAGGCACTTAGTCCTTCCGGAAGCACGGGACGGCGACCAACGGCCATGAGCACCTGCTCGGAATCGACAATCTTGTCCATACCATCCTGACGATAGCGCACGCGAAATCCTTTTTCCGCTTTTTCTATCGCCTGCACCTGCGCCCGCAGCAGAATCGTTATTCCCGGATCCAAAAGCGGAACCAGCGTTTCCACCATGCCGGTATCCATTCGTGTCAGCACACGTTCACCGCGTTGCAACAGCGTAACTTTGCAGCCGAATGCCGCAAAGAAACTGGCTGTCTCCAAGCCGATATAGCCACCACCGATGACAACCATCGAAGCGGGGAGTTTGGTCACCGGAGATCGCAGTTTATACAAATCAGTGCTGGTCAGACAGTATTGGGCGCCCGGAATTGGTGGAATGGACACTTCTGTGCCGGTGGCTACGATAATGTTGCGCGCTACGTATCGGTCTTCGCCTTTGTCGGTTTCCACCACCACCGTGTGAGGATCGACAAACCGCGCCCGGCCTTTAAGCAGCGTCACACGCGGGGAATCCGCGAGTTCTTGGGAATGTTGGGTATAACGAATATTCTGCACTTCATCCTTATGCGCTACAATACCCGCATAATCCGCAATCGCGGGACCACGAATTCCATAGCTCTGAAACCGCTGATGCCGTTTGAGATGGATGGCCATTTCCCGTACCGCTTTGGAGGGCACACATCCTTCCGACAGGCAATTTCCGCTCATGACGCCCTTGGTATCCACCATCACGGCCTGGCGTCCCGCCCGCGCCAACCGGAAAGCCGCCGGATAGCCGCCGCCCCCGGCACCAA
>JAJYGE010000190.1 GCA_021785155.1 Planctomycetota bacterium | reverse complement strand
ATGGCGCGCTGAACTTCATGACAAAATAGACCGTCACCGGCAGGTTGGTTCCGACCATTGTTACGCTGGTAACCGATCCGGTTATGGTGTGGTCGTTGTCAATATGAATGTTCGAGCCGATGGTGGCGTTCACGGCGTGGCTGATGGGAATAAGAATATTGGCTGGTTTATCAGCCGGGAATGTAAATTTCGCCATGCCACAGCGGGTAGCAGCCGTGAGTTGGGCATTGATGCCCCACGTTTTCATAAATACTCGGTAATAGCCGGGCGACGCGACCTCCTGTTTATGGCTGAAATGAAAGCCATACTGCTTGGGCTGCACCTTGACCGGCCCGGTGGTGGCAGTGAAAAATACGTCGCCGTAGTTTGGAGCACCGCAGCCGCTCATGTGGGTCATGCTGAAACCGCGGATATGATGTTGTCCGTAGACGTAGAATCCACTGGCATCCATATCCGGACTTAACTCCACCATGCCGAAAGGCGCTATGGCCCCCGGAACAATGTTGCCCCCCGCCGCCGTACCGACAAATGGATTTACCAGCGACGCCAAATCCGCACCACGGCTAATGCCGCCAAACAGCAATAGCACCGCCGTAAAAAAAAGCCCTTTCCCCGATGCACGAGAGAAAGCACCCGATAAACATTGTTGCAACATGTAAGCTCCTGCATTATCGCCGCCTGCACCCAGTGATGCCGAGAAGCCCTCTTCTTGGCAACTACACACGTAACCAGCTTCCATTAGCCAACGGCAATGTTGGAATGAATTTGGAATTTGGCCGACGGTAATTCTTCCGAATGATCCACGGTAAATGCCGTGCCATTGGTGATGTTTCCCGTTATGACCGCCCCGGCACAACGTTTCGTGATGCCAGCGATTATTCTTCTACTCTTGGCGGGGACGGGTTGGAACCGGCAGTTACTGATGATCGCGGGCGCACCGTCACAGAGAATCGCCGGATCGCCGTGGTTATGTATGTCCCAGGCCCCGTTGAAATTGCAGCCGATAAGGCTCACCGCACCGGTACCCTGCACCGTTCCGAAGTGCCTGAGATTGCCGCCCCAGAACGCGCAATTGGTCAGGCAGACCTGCCCCGTATTACCTGGGCCAACGACAAACCCCTGCGGCTCCGAACCCAGATAGGCCGCAAACTCACCGTTGGTAATCTGCAGGCCAACGATGGATTCGGCCGCATCCACCTGCACCGGGCAGTGGCAGGTATCCGCCCCAAGGCCCAGAAAATTGCCATAACATGCCCCGTGGGGTGTCTGGATGAAATGATAACCGGTATGATATTGGAAGCAAAAGGTGTTAAACACATACTGCGCATCGCTGCGGCCAAAGCGAAACGCGGTCCCATGGTTCATGGTCCACTTATCCATAGGAGTTTCGATGCCGCCCCAGAATGGGAAGAAATGGATGTTCTCAATACGACCGACATCGTAACACTGATCAACATAAATGCCCATCTTAAGCGGGCGGCCATAGACCCGTGCGATGTAATGGCGACCCGCGCCGGTCAGATTGATCCCCTGATAGGGATTGGTCAGCGCAACGTCCGTTACCGACAAATCTTGTTGGAGCTGCTGACTTTGGATGGTCCAGGGATACGGTGTCGGCTCGGCGGCCTTGGAATCCTGTTCGGGATAGTAAATGCCAAGCCCGCGAATCGTGCAATTGATACCGCCGATGCCAATGAAGGGCGGTCCATCCTCCCGGCCCCGCCCCTCCATCGGCAGCAGCACGGTACCGCCGCCTGTATCGGCGATATAGGCTGGTGGAGCGCGGAACACCCCTTCCAATGTGGTGTTGGCCGGTATGGTCAAATGGCCTTTGAATAAATATCGCCTCGCTGGCACATGGACAATGCCACCGCCTGCGGAATGCACCGCATCCAATGCTTTCTGGAACGCCGCCGTATTATCCGTTTTGCCATCGCCCCGCGCGCCAAACTCCCGCACGTCACGGGCGAATGGATTTACTGAAACGCTGCCGCCGGCATGAATTTGTGCCACCGCACCTGTGGCACCCCTTCCCGCCATCGCCATACCAGCCGTTCCGGCCATGGCCAACCAATTGCGTCTGGAACATTCCGTCATTGTTATAAATTCCTTTCAATCACAAATGAAAAACGCACGGCCCCGCCCCAACGCCGCACGGAGAAATCTATTACCCTGCGAACATGGGTTTGTGGTAAGCAACATCAACCACCAGCATACGAGCGTTGTTCCATAATCAAACGTCGAGCACCGTGTACGGCGCGCCGGGACGTTGCGGCGCTCGATGGCAGCATAATACCACCGCAGCACCGCAACGCGTTGCGCTGGTGTGTTTGCAAACCGGGAAAACGGCCCGTCTAATGTGTCACGCACATTGATGCCACCTCTCGTTTTTTAGAAAACCACGAGATTACAGTTGCACATGCCATCAATGCTTCGCCTTTGGTGGAATATACGGCACCGCCACCGAGCGCTGGCTGACGGTCGGATTGGACATATTCTCCTCATGCGGCAGCGTGGTCAGAGACTGATACACCAGATGAACCTTGTCCAAATGGGACTGCAGATTTGGTGGAATCGGTATGATCATCGGCGGTGTCGGCGGACGGTTGAAGTTAAAGCAGTCGTTCATATCGTTGGCGCGCAGATCACGCAACGTCAGGTTTTTCAGATGCCAACGATCTTCAATGAACTTCAATACTGATGTAAAATCGTAGGTAAAGTGCGATATGTAGTGCCGCTTGGCATAAGGCGATATCACAATCATCGGAACACGCGGCCCATAGCCATAGGGATACTGTCCGGGAAAACTCTCCGCTACCGGCGGCGGGGAAGCGACCAGGCTGAGGCATTGAAACATCAGGGACTCCAAGCTTTCCATCCGTTTACCAGCCAAAGAATACTCCGAAGCCGGAAAAACGCACCTTGATATTGGACATCGGCACCCACCGGACGGAGCCGTCGTTGTAGAGTTCATGCTCACCGGCGGGCAAAAAGTTGCCCATGGTACCATCCACATGATTGGACCACGGGGCACCCGGAATCGGCCAACTGGTGGTGAATCCCATTGTGGCGGAGTTATTCGTGAACAATGCGTTATCGGTCACGAGGATCGTCCCGCCGCCGGATTGGGGATTCAGCGCCGGCTCGTGGGCGGGGTCGCCATTGATGAAACTCCATGGCCCCAGTGTTCCAGAGTAGATCGTGCCATGCGCTACCGGGGGCCCATATCGACCTCCAATCACACCCGCATCGTAACCCGGCTTGTAATTAAGCCCGCTGTCGACCCAGTAGCTGTAGCCGGTAAGCAAATACCAGTTGTCGACAAGCCCCTGCGCATTGTAATGGGCGGGTGAGACCATCTCCTGTTGGGTGAGGCCGCTGCTCGTTTCCGGACAGTAGAGGAGGCTCATCCCTGCCGCCGTTGGGCTCAGGATGCCGGGCCTTGCGGTTGATGGGATCATGTTTCCACCTTGGTGGCCAAAAGAATCATAGTACAACAAAGACAGCCCCGCCGTCGGATAGGTTTCCTGATTCCAATAGATGGTATCCTGGAAGGGGTATTCGCCCACATCGGCCAGCGGATATCGTCCACGATATTCGTTGGCATATTCCTGCATGGCAACGCCGATCTGCTGGAGGTTCGAGGCGCACTGAATTCTTTCCGCCAGAATTCTTGCCCGCGCCAGCGCCGGCAGCAACAGGGCAATCAGGATGGCGATGATGCTGATGACCACAAGTAGTTCGATGAGGGTGAACGCCGCCTTACGGTTCAATGACCAATGACCAATGAGCGATGAGCCGGGCGGCTTCGCCGCCCTCAAAATCGCAGGAGTTCCTTTTTTCTGATCATTGATCGTTGATCGTTGATCGTTGAGGCCACAGTCAGGAGACAGGAGGCAGGAGACAGAACAGCTTTGAAGAGCTGCGTTTCCCTTTGCTTCCTGCTCCTGCATACTGGATTCTGGATTCCACATCATACACCTTCTTTCTAAATTGCGACGTTTCATAAAAAATTCCGTGTTCCAGTGTTCAGTGCAAAGTCTTCAGTTTTCAGTCCCGCCTTTCGGAAAAAGGGAAGACCGAGAGAGTTAATCTCACCGGCCCTCCCGTTGTCATCCGTAAAGGCGGTTGGCAATCAGGAACCGCAGGCGCGAAAACCTGCGTCACGGGACCAACCACACCCGATCAACGGCGGGTGGGGACACCCGCGCCCCCAAACTCACGTAGCCGCCGGCTTGCCGGGGCGGCAATAAACGCATTTCGCCGCCCCGCTGTTGCCCGCCGTCAAACCGTCTTCCGACGTTTCAACAGCAGCAAGCACAATGCGCCGGCACCCGTCATGCCCAGCGTGGCCGGTTCCGGGACGGCCGCAGACGATAGTTCAAAGTTGCTGAACTGCCCTGATGGAGCAATGGTATTCAGCCCGACGGCAACAATGGCCGGGTTTGGATTCTGGAACCCTTCCACCGGCGACACGGCGGTTCCGTTATCAAACACCTGATAACTCCAGGCAGCCGTCCCAGTATTCAGCGCAATTGAAATATCCTGAATCCCGGTGGCGCTGCTACCCGACGGCGGGGAAAAGTTTTGACCATAAACTGTGGCCGCGGGACCGGTAAACAGCGAGCCAATGTAGGTGCCGCTGGAAGGTGGAGCATACACCATAGCCCAGGGCGTAGCACCCGGCCCACCGCTACTGTCCGGCTGATCAAAGCGATTGCTAATCATTGGACTCGTCATGAAACCAACGGCCAGCCAAGCATTGGCGGAAGTTGTCTGCATGCCCACGGACAGGGTGTAGACGTATCCATGGCTTGGAAGGAAATTGAGGTAAGCGATGATGCCGTTGCCGGTGGATGTCGAGGCACTGCCAGTATCAGTAAATCCGTTGTAGCCTGTGGTGGAACCGGCGGTCCATGTGGAGCTGGTACCATTATCCACAGTTGGTGCCGCCCCGTTCAGCGAGTTGGCCGCAGAACTGCCGGAAAAACTATCCTCATAGATGATCGTGCTGGCTGATGCCATTCCGGCCAACCCGACACACGCCGCAGCCGCGAGCGCTCCGGCCACCAAAGAACAACCACGCGAAATTGCTGAACGATTGGAAAACATAGACGGCTCCTTCCGCTCCATATTGGAGCTGTTTGGATTGTCCATTAGCCGAATGGACGACGGTTTGCCGCAACATTCCGCGGCGGATGTGACGATACTTTTGTTGCTACTCATTGTAGCCTCCTAAAAAAGGAATTACTTTGCTCTCCCACTCCACGCCAACCGCACGGCTGGCAAATCTGAAGTTGAGAGCTCCATGAAGAAAACTCAAGTCGGCCCGCCTTGGCCAACGCAGCCACCTTGCTGAGAAAACCTTCCGCGCTATTGCCTCCTTTCTCTAATACCCATCCCGATATCAGCTCTCCAACTGCGGAAATCGGGACAGGTGCCGGCGGCGGGCATGTTGACAACCACCACGCTGTGACGGAAACATGCTGAACTCCGAGGCCTGATCGAGCGTTTTCGTGTCGCCGATTTCCGCATCCAATGTGTTCAAAGCTACCGACGGCAACTCACCAGCCACCAAAGCAACCAACAAGCACGCGTGCCATAGCCTTTTCATTACCATACTCCATATCAATCAATCGAAGAAACCGATTCCTGATACCGGTACCTACTATAGACCAAAACTCCGTCCAATGCAAGTCGATGCAAAAATTATTAATTACGCTTAAGCCGCCGTGCGGCCCCCAGCGGTTAAAATCGACATATATTGCACCGCGTTTCATTCCCGCGTTATGGATCAAAACTTTTTTGCCCGAGAGTATCCCCAATCCATTTCCTCCGATGGTGGAACACATTCTACTGAACCGGTATCGATAACCAGTTGCATTTTTAACATATCATGGGAATCATTGCAAATAATAATTGTTGAAAATTCATTTTATAACGTCCCATAGGTGCTTGTCGTGAGAATTTATCGCTGGTGGGCCATTGCCTAGTGCCCTGTGGTGAAAAAAACCTTCAACCTTTGCGTTGTTGCATCTTTGTTTACGCCGGAATCACAAGGAGGCGGAGGAGGTAAACGGAGGATTAGTGCTTATTTTTTTTCAATTTGCCCGGGGCTGTGGTCAAGCGGCTTTCGACGGGGGGCCGGGCCGATGGACCCACCCTCCTGCCAAGTAACGGGCAGCACTTGATGGGGCAAATCATCTGCCGCCATACTATTGGCACCGTCTTTGCTTTCAGCCATCAGATCCAGCAGTATTTCCATGGCCGCGATTCCCATTTCCCGGGCCGGCTGGCGGATGGTTGCAAGGGTTGGTGTCAGGAGACGGCACGACGGATCGCCGTCAAACCCGACCACACTGACATCCTCTGGAATTCGCAATCCCAAGGCGCGAATAGTCTCGTATCCGCGTATCGCGGCATGGTCGTTGTTATAAAAAATAGCCGTTGGCGGATCCGGTAGATCAAGGAGTTCTCTGGTAAGCCGGTCGATCTCGGCGGACGAATCCTCCATCAAGGTTGTCCGCAAATCACGATTAAGCGACCGGTCGAAGAGTAAATTGGCATCAATAAGCGCGTCCTGCACGCCCTGTGCGCGCAGCCGGGTCGTGTCGGCGGAAAAACGTATGTAACCAATCCTACGGTGGCCACGTTGGAGCAGTTCCTGCCCCAACAAATAACCGCCCCGATAGTTATCGGCTGAAACGGTGGGAACCTCAATATCGTGGAGCGACTCATCCACCAGGACAAATGGATATCGGACAGCCTTAAGCTCATAGAGCGCTTCCGCAAAACGCTTGTGGTGCAGGGACCAGATAATCGCGCCGCTCGCAGCGGTCTCGGGCAACTGGCGAAGAGCCTGCAGGTCGGAGTCAAAACTGCCGTGGGCGTCATAAACTTGGGTCCGCACGCCGGCCTTTAAGGCCGCAGTTTTTACTCCACCGGCGACCTCAATGCACAGATGCGCTGCCAGCGTGGGTACCACCACTTGTATCCAACGGGTTACTGAACCGGGCTGCCGAATATACAGGCCCTTGCCCGACCTGCGCTCGACCCGGCCCTCGCGAACCAAAATATCGACGGCGTGGCGGACCGATCTGCGGCTGACCCCTTCGCGCCGCGCCAGATCGTACTCAGAAGCAAAAAATCGGCCCGGCTGCATCTCCGGTCCATCCAGCGACTGCCGGAGCTTTAGCAAAAGCCGTTGGTAGACGTGCAATTCAGGTTTGGTACTGGTCTCGGAACTGGTATTGCTCATAATGGTAGTTTACAGAGGAAATAAGTCGCAGACAAGTTGATGTGTCGTTCGTCGCGTCGCGGGTGTGCCCAAATTAATCGAATAAACGGTACAATCTCCCCCGATGATAGGATTGTTCAGGCGGATTTATGCAACGACATGGTAAGCGGCATTTTGTTTCGCATCGATCCGGCAGGTCGCGCGTTGAAGCAAGACCTGACGAAGTGAGTCAGGAATCGGATGCGCCATCGACCGGCAGCCGCCTTAAAGGCTTTACTCCCCGTCCCGGACTGGCCTGGGTGCAATTGCGCAACGCGGTTTTCAGCACCTCGATATTCAAAAAGATGGTGGGTAAGACTTCCCCCGGCTTGGTGGCGGGTGAATTGGTGACGGTTTATGACCGTGACGGGGTGATCTTTGGCGTAGGGCTGTTCAACCCCCAATCGCAAATTGCCATACGCATGTTAAGCTTCAGCGCAGCGGAGGTGACAGAGTCCTTTCTTGAAGAAAGACTGACCCAGGCGGCGGAATTGCGACGAAAGACACTGGGGTTGGATGCAACCACAAACGCCTATCGCGTAACCCATGCCGAGGGCGATGGCCTGCCGGGTCTGATTGTGGATCGGCTGGGGGACGCGGCGGTCGTGGAAATATTTTCCATGGCGATGTTCAAACGTATTGGCCGCATTAAACATACACTGCTGGAGGTTCTGCCCGTACAGCGTGTTATATTTCGATCCGATGAGCATATTCAGCGTGCGGAAGGCTTTCTTCTCAGGCAGGATGATATAAGGGACGGGCAGTCTCGGGGCATGGTGGAGGAAAACGGCCTGCGTTTTGAAGTGGATTTAGCTGCCGGACACAAAACGGGATTCTTTTGCGATCAGCGGGATAATCGTCTGGCCCTGACCAAGTTTACCGCTGACGCCCGGATGCTCGATTTATGCTGCTATTCCGGAGGCTTCGGCATCTATGCCGCCGCCATCGGTAAAGCCGCGCATATTACATCTGTGGATTTGGATGAAGACGCGGTAGCTTTGGCCCGACGGAACGCTAACTTAAATCGCATTCACGCCAGTAGATATCAGAGCGTTCACGCCGATGGTTTCGCCTATCTCCGACAGATGAAGCTCAATGGACAGGCTTATGACGTGGTGGTGCTGGATCCGCCGAAGCTTATCGCCGGACGCGATGAATTTGCCGAAGGCCGTAAAACGTATTTTGATTTCAACAAGCTGGCCATGGGTGTGGTAAAACCCGGCGGAATTCTGGTGACATGCTCATGCAGTGGACTGATGGATATTCTTGAGTTTCAGAATATGCTGCGCGGGGCGGCTCGCAGCGCGCAAAGACGCGTTCAGATTTTGGGCGTAAGATC
>JAJYGE010000070.1 GCA_021785155.1 Planctomycetota bacterium | reverse complement strand
GTGATACAGCAACTCATGGCCAAAGGCCTGGTGACCACGATACCGGATTTATATCGCCTGAAACTTGAGGATGCCGCCGGTCTGGAACGCATGGGTGAAAAATCGGCCGCCAATTTGGTTGCGGCGATTACGGAAAGCAAAAATCGCGGACTGGAGCGTTTGTTGGGGGGGCTGGGAATTCTGCATATCGGTGATCTCACAGCGGAAGATATTGCGCAGCATTTTCCCAGCGTGCAGGCGTTGGCCAGTGCCTCCATGGCGGACTTTGAAAGCGTGGAAGGCGTGGGGGAAGTGGTTGCACAATCCATCCACCGATTCCTGCACGAGCAGGGCGGAATTGACCTGCTGCGGGAATTGGAGCGCCTGGGCCTCAAAACCACGCCGGCCCGCGCGCGGCAAACTCATGGGCCGCTGGCGGGAAAAACGGTGGTTGTCACCGGTAAATTACAACGCTACGCCCGGCATGAAATCAAGGCCCTCATCGAATCCCTGGGCGGAAAAGCGGGCGAGAGCGTGAGCAAAAACACCACCCTGGTAGTGGCAGGTGAAGACGCGGGCAGTAAATTGGAGAAAGCCCGGAAACTGGGTGTGGAAGTCATTGATGAGGCTGAATTTTTGAAACGCATCGCATCGACATAAAAACTAATACCATGAAAATCCGGCATTGACCGCCGGAATTTCATGGTAGGTTTTTTACGGTGCGGCAGGTGCGGCCATGGTTTGAGAATCTTGGCAAAAGACAGGTGAAGGCACCAAAAGTGTATGTGCGTGATTCGGGTTTGTTGCGCCAGAGGTATCGTGCCCCCTGACTACTTATATGTTAGCCCTGCGCTTACTCGGATCAGTACCTGACGATATAATATTGTGCATTGGTTCCGGTCACACATGGCGTGTTGGAATATGATGAAATCTAACGATGGAAAAAAGCGCGCGAAACCGTTGAGGCGAAGCGGAAAAAAGAAAAAGCCAGACAAATCTCCGCTTGCATCCACCACGCATCATGCCCCTCCCAAGATACAGCACGCAGGCCTTGGCTTTGTGCTCTGCCGAACGGCACATCTGTTCTCAACCTCTCATGTTCCGGATTCCGCCGCTCCCCGGCGCGAACACGCCACGGATGAAATCGGCAATATCAATAAACCGCGCAAGCCCGGCATCTTAATTGTCGACGCCCATGCAATCGTGCGTCGAGGCATACGCGGTCTGATCATGGGTAGCGCCGAGTTTGTAGTTGCTGGGCAGGCGGCTGACGGCGAGCAGGCCCTGGCGAAGGTCATCGAAACGCAACCTGATCTCATGGTGTTGGATTGGTCACTGCCGGGAAAGTCGGGCGTATCATTGATACGCGAAATTAAGTCCCGATGTCCGGATACCGCAATTCTGGTGATATCACGCTACGAGGAAAATATGTATGCCCAGCGGGCCCTGCGCGCTGGAGCCATGGGTTATATCATGTTGCAGGAGGCGGAAGAAACAATTCTCACAGCCATTCGGCGGATTCTTGGTGGAGCGGTTTACGTCAGTGAGCGCATCACTGCTGGGGCCCTGCGGCAATTTGCCACGGAAAAGCCACGGACCGCGCAGTCTTCACTGGATGTGCTGACGGATCGGGAACTGGAAATTTTTCGTGCCATCGGAGAAGGCGGAAATTTACGCGACATCGCTCGGACACTGAAGGTAAGCGTACATACCGTGGCTGCGCACCGCGGGCATATTATCAGTAAACTCGGCGTCTCAGGAAGCCGCAAGTTGCTGCAGATGGCGGTTCAATATGCTTCCGAACAATGGTATACACCGCGATCCGCGGTTCCCCGCAGTGTTGAATCAAGCATTGGCGACAAATGATGCGCTATGTGCAGTCAACAGGTACATGGATCACAGTGCGGATGACGACAAGTTGTAAAAGGAGACCTCATGCCAACCCCCCCACGCCAGAATATGCAAGACATACTCAAGCGAATGCGTCAGGCGATGGGTCAGTTGCCTGCCACTGTCGAGCAACTCGCCCAGGTAGACCCGGAGATGATCTATGAACATCTCCGATCGCAAGCTTATGCCATGCCCGATGATTCTCATGCTCTGGACGATGAAACGCGCACCTTGATTTACCTTGCGGCGTCCTTGGCGAGTTCGAGCCACGAATGTGTTCGAGCCACCGCGGGGAAGGCCAGACTTCAAGGTATTTCCCGCGCGAAAATCCTTGAGACCGTGCGGATCGTCCGTTTTGCGATGGCCACGCGCGTTATCAGCGACGCCGAACCGGTCTTTGAGGCAGTGGCCAAATCAGATCAATAATCGCGGCGCGATATCACGATCCAGGCTCATGATCCACTACCGCCTCAACGCAATCTTTCGCACGCCGGGATGCACCACAAGAAACGTAATGGGATAAAGGCCCGCCCGTGAACGACTACGCCTCAACTTAGTCCGCAGCTCGCTGTTTTGCGCGTTGATTACAAACCGACTTATTCCGGCCGAATTCATCGCGCGATATAGCTAATACAACTATACATTAATAGCTAAATTAGCTATTTCTCAACACGTTGATTTCCCTATCGTCTATTGCGGCACTTTCCCGATTCCACCGCAACTGCATTGGTGTCATGCTGTGTGCAGTGAAACGCTCTGGCGTGCAAGTGCTGCCGCCATAGATTGTGAAATGTTTCACAATATACGCCCGATGGTGTGTGGCGGTCATGTGTATCGCTCCGGGCGGGTGGCTTTTTTAGGAAAGGAACCAAGCCATGAAACGAGAACACAGGGGTTGGAAGTTGGTTGTTCTGGCGGCGGCCATGGTATTCATGCCCGTCGCGGTGACCTGGGGTGATGACGCCGCCGCGCCAACAGCGGCGGATTATCAGAATCTCCAACAGAAGTACCAGCAGGTGCAACAGGAGTTGGCCAACGTCTCGAAAGATGTGGCGGCGATAAAAAGCACCGAGGCCACGCTCAAGAAACAGGAGGCTGCTATCAAACGACAACAGGCCGCTCTCAAAAAGCAGCAGGCCAAACTCAAAGCGGCGCAGGCAAAAGTAAACGCCACAAGCCAACAGGCCACGGACGAAGCGGTAAAACATCTCTATAATCAGGTGCTGGCCAGCAGCCAGAACATTGCCACCACGCAAAACGCCGGTTCTTCCAATACCATCAGCGCAACAGTTGATAATTTGTTTGCGCCGCGAACGAAGGACGAGTATTTCTCTCCGTTCAGCAAAGAAAATCCGGATCATATGCGGCCTGATCAGCACATGCAGATTGCACAGTATGGGAATATGAAACTATACCTGGGTTTTTGGACCGTCGGACGCTTTCAGGGAATACAAGAATATAACCTCAAGCCGTCAACGGGTTTGAATCCCAATTTCCAGACGCCTTATGCCATGATGGATCTTTATGCCACTGTTCCGCATGAGTTCGACATGTTCGCCGATTTTTACATCGCCAGCCCCGGCCACCCCAGCACCACCTATGGTGATGAAGGCTGGCTGGTATTTAAGCAGATTCCCGGCGTCTCGCACAACAGCCCGATCAATGACCTTATGGATTACATCAACGTCAAGGTCGGGGCGTTCGACATCGACTTCGGCGATAACAACTACCATCGCTCGAAAGATGCCTGGGTGCAGAACAATCCGTTGATCGGCAATCCGCTGGTGGATCCGAGCACCGAAGAAATCGGCGGCGAAGTTTACAGCGTTAAAGGTCCGGTTTACTGGCTGTTCGGTCTGTCCAACGGTAGTACCACCGGCCACTATGATTACGGCGCAGGCCCGGGTGTCCACGGCAAAATTTGGGGCTATCCCACCAAAAACCTGCGGCTTTCGGGATCGGTATATTACGCCGATATGGGCGATTCAAGCGATGTTTCCGACCTGTATGCCGCCACCCGCAGCGGTGAACCGTACAATAATCTCTTCGGTCCCACTGATGATGACGGCCAGATCGCCCCGCAGGCGGGCCATCAGGTTTTCGCCGTCCAGGGCGACATCACCTGGGAGAAATGGCCATTTGAAAGCTATTCGTATGTCGGTTGGACACAGGATGCTCAAGCCAATCAGACTGGCATCGGCACCTCGGCGGAGCGTTGGCTATATGGCTCTTCCAACGTTGTGTATCACATTACTCCCGCACTGTACCTCGCTGCGCAATACAGCTATGCCTTTGCCGGCGCGGTTAATGGCGTGGACACCAATGGGTGGGTGGATCGCATACAGGTTGGCGCGGGCTACTGGCTGACCAACAGCATTCTCACCAAGCTTGAGTATGTCCAGGAGCAGTATCGGAGCTTTGGTTCCAATGTCGGTTCTGTAGACGGGGCTGTGGCCGATCTTAACCCCGGCTTCAACGGCGTGGTGATGGAAGTTTCATTTGGCTTCTAAGCGGAGTTTTATTATGTCTCTGATTTGTGCCAACATCCCGACGACGCCTGGCCGCCAAATGGCGGCCAGGCGCGGGACTATGATTTCACTGCTTACGGCACTGCTTATCGTATTTGTCTCGGCCGGTTCCGTGATGGCGGCCTCGGTGGCAAAATACGTCAGCGCGCCGAATAGCGATATGGTGATAACCGGTACGTCTACATTGCACAATTGGTCCGCCAAAAGTACCTCTCTAGTCGGTGGCGTGACATTGACAGGACACTGGGCCAACGACGCAAAGTCCATCCGCCTGCGGTCCATTCATCTGACCATTCCGGTAAAGTCGCTGAAAAGCAGCGAGGGCGGCGGTATGGATAACACAATGTACAATGCGCTCAATAGTCCGCAGCATTCGTCAATCAGCTATCAACTGACCGATGCCGCCTTGGATAATGCCGCAGCCAAGCCCGGTGAGTCGGCGGTTTTTGACGCCGCCGGTACGCTGACGGTTAACGGTGTCGCACGCCCCATTACACTGAAATTACTGGTTACGCGGCACCATGAAAGTATCAGCATCAGCACCAGCACCACACTGAAGATGACCGATTTCGGCGTTAAGCCGCCCACTGCTATGTTTGGCATAATACGTTCCGGCAATGTCATAACCGTCACCGCCAAATGGCGGCTGGTCAAAAAAGCCGGTACCTGAATTAAGGACTGTTGTTTATGACTTGTGCCCGGGACCAACTATTCGCTTGCAACGCAGGGGCTTTATCTGCCTCAATGCGTCGGTTGGTTCCGCCGATTTTGCTGGTGGCTCTGGCCTTGGCGGGCGGCGTTGTGTCAGCCAATCAATGTAGACTCCACGGCACCGGGCACAAGTCTGTTGTGTCATCTTTACGAAACGCACCCGTGCCGCTTTGCTTTGTGCTTACCGCACAAAGTCGATTGCAGCTAAAGGGTACGGCCACCATTGGCACTTGGTCCTGCAAGAGTAAAAAGGTCTCGGGAAAGCTGATTCTTCATACCAATCGCACGACGTTGGCCAGACTATTTAATTCCATTCAGGCGGCGCAATTCCCGGACCCACCGCCTTTGCACCTGCCGATCCGAAAGCCGGCTATTGGAGAATTGTCAATTCCGGTTACGTCGCTGGATGGCAACAGCTCCGGCATGGATCATGATATGTGGCGGGCGCTGAAGGCTAAAGCCCATCCGACAATTCGTTATGGCCTGATCCGAGTGCTTGGTGCCCGGCTGTTCTGGAACAAAACTTCTCATACGCCATACGTCAAATTGCGGGTGCTGGGATCACTGACTCTGGCCGGGGTTACGCGAAAGTTGCTCACAGCAATGTATGTGCGGCAGGTTGCCGATGGCCAATACAGCATTCATGCGACATCAACGGTGCTGATGCGAAACTTCGGCGTTACGCCTCCTACCGCATTTTTTGGGTTGATTCGCGGCCATAACCGCGTGCGCGTCATTTTCGACTTATATCTTGCCAACAAGACCGTCGTGGCAAAGTGAAAGCATCGTGAGAAATTACGGTCGAATTTAATCCTGCACGCTAAATGATGACCGAGCGGCCGTCATAGATTGCTGCCGGATCAATTTCTAATCCGGAGTTTTGGCGAGAAAATACGATAACTCGTGGTAAAATAATGACTTATACCAATTTTCGACTTCCCGGTACTTAAAACATACTCCTCGAAAATCAGGGAAATTTGCAGTATTTACATGAGAACACTTCCCCGCGGAAAAAACATACGCAACACCCCTCAAACGCAATACTATCAAGGGTTTTCCCTTACGGAAATGAAGTTTATTGGACTAAACTCCGGTCTAATTCATAGGTCGTGTTGTTGCCGGCATCGAAAAATCCAACTGTGTTTGCGGTGGCAACGTGCTGATTCTGGTGACGACCATTCTATCCCGCACCCAATTTACTTTGTACGTGAAGGCCACCTTGTCACCAACCGTCATGTTCTTCAGCGGCAATCCATGCGCCAACTGATAGGGCATGGTCATGGCCATCATCGGTTCAATTTTACCGCTTAACCCCACCCAGTTTGCAATGGGTTCGACTTTGATCGAAAGACTCCGTGGTGATTGCCCCGGTTGTGGCAGCGCCCGGATAATACCGCGCAGATGATAGGTATAGGTAATGCCCGGCATCGTGCCGGAGCTGGTCGGCTGAGATTGTTTGGATCGGCAGCCACCGATCAGCAATCCCATGGAGATGGTCAGCACCAGTGCGCTGTTCCACCCGTAATTACGGATGGAACAGGGCACTGGAAAAAAAAGCGAGATAAACCGAAATTTCATAACCACTCCTTTTCCAGAGCACGTGATACATTGTGTCTGGCCGCCCAAACATCACCTCCGCCGATCCGCATTTGTGGGTGTGGCGCAGTACCGGCAAAATTATACAAAAGTTTCTGTTTATTTTCTCCAGCGTCGTGCCACGCCCCTGCGACAGCATCATACCGTTCCAGCCTTGCAATTTAGGAGCCAGCCGATACAGTGTAAGGTGGTAAGGCATTTTGTAAACGGAGTACAGGTCATGGCGGAAAAACTTAAGGCTCATGTGGCGGCCTTCATCAAAGCGCCACTGCAACATTTTATCAATGGCCAATGGATTCCCAGTGCTGATGGCGCGGTGGATAATGTCATCAATCCCTCCGATGGCACGGTGATTTGTCAGGTGGCCATGGCCTCCGCCCATGAGGTGGATGCCGCCGTCAATGCCGCGCACGCGGCCTTTCCCGCCTGGGCCGCCACGCCCGCCAATGAACGCAGTGTGCTGTTGCATCGTCTGGCGGACAGCATTGAAAAACATGCCGGCGAACTGGCGCAGTTGGAATCATTGGATGTGGGAAAGGCCATTGTTAATAGTGAAGCATTCGATATTCCCTTTGGGGTGGAAGGCGTTCGCTATTTCGCCGATCTGGCCCTGCATGCCCATTATGATATTCCTCTGGCCATCAAACATATTGAAGCGCGCGTCCATCGGGTGCCTTACGGGGCCTGCGGATTTATCTTTCCATGGAACTTCCCCTATGATCTTCTGGTGTGGGGCGTTATGCCCGCTCTGGCGGCGGGTAATACGGTGGTGGTCAAACCCTCGGAAGTCACCCCGTTAACCACGCTTTATGTGTGCAAACTTGCGGCGGAAGTCGGTTTTCCGGCCGGGGTGATCAATGTGGTCAATGGTACGGGTGCCAAGGCCGGGGCCATTCTTACCGGTCATCCGCTGATCAAACGCATGTCGTTCACCGGTTCACCACCCGTGGGCAAAATTATCGGGGAAACCTGCGGCCGCAATCTCGTGCCGTGCAAGTTAGAACTTGGTGGCAAGGGCGCGGCGGTAATTTTTGATGATGTGGACGTGGAATCCACCGCCCAGCAACTCGCCGCGGCCATTACGCTCAACTCCGGGCAGGTTTGCTGCACCGCCACGCGCTGGATTATCCATGAAAAAATTCATGATGAACTGTTGGCCAAGGCCGCGGCAATCCTGAAAAGTACCCGTATCGGCCCGGCGCTGGACCGCAACACGCAAATGGGACCTCTGGTGAGCAAAGCCCAGCAGGATCGGGTGAACCGTTATGTGGAGAATGGAAGGAAGCAAGGCGCGGTAGCCGTATTGGAACCGCAGACCCTGCGCATCACCGGGCATGAAGGCGGCTATTATGTCAGTCCCAGCCTCCTGGCCGGTTCCAGTGATAACGTATGCTGCCGGGAGGAAATTTTCGGCCCCAGCGCATACGCCTTGAAATTCCGCGATGAAGATGCGGCAATTAAACAGGTGAACAGTCTGTCTTACGGATTGGCCAACAGCGTGTGGAGCCGGGATTTGAAACGCGCCAACCGCGTGGCGGAACGGATGATCGCCGGCAACAGTTGGATCAACGCGCACAACGTATTTGCCTATGGTCTGCCCTACGGCGGAGCGAACCTCAGCGGCATGGGCGGCGGTGTAAATAGTCCGGAGACCTTCCATGATTATCTGCGGTCTCAAACCATCGCCCGTCCTCTGGCATAAATTTCCGTTGCGAAAGCAAACCACCGGAATGAAGACCGCCACTGGACTGCGCAAAAATAAATTCATATTTTTTGTCGCGGGGATTTTGGCCGCTGGCGAGGCGTGAGCGACGCGCATACCCCGCCAGTGGGTCTGTAAGGAGCGAACAACGATGCCAACGGCCGAAAGGGCCGGCCAGAAAGTGTGAAGTTGTTTTTGCACGGTCCCCAACGGTGGGCTGATGAAAATCTCGGCATTTCGTGTGTCTTTTGTGACTGGCGGGAATCAACATTCTGTTGCGCCGGAAAATCAGCGCAATATCATTTGAACGACCGCCGATAACCAGTGGAA
>JAJYGE010000390.1 GCA_021785155.1 Planctomycetota bacterium | reverse complement strand
CCAGTCCCCATAATGGTCATCAGGCTAAGCATCATCGGCAGCAATCCGACGAGCACCAGTGTGCCAATTAATTTTCTGCGAATCCCAAGGTGCATGCGTTTCTCACCAGAATCGTTCATTTTGCCAACGGGAATGATAATCGGGTTAATTCCATCCGGCCAGCCCGGCGGCACGGATCAGAGCATCTGCTCAAGCATGGCGGTCATTTTAGCCAGACTACCGGGTGGCTGCTCGGCAATCCGCGCGAAGATACGATGGAAGGCGGAAAAAAATTGCAACAGTTCCCTCAGGCGGGCGACATAGGTCTCATGACCGGCGCGCAGATCGACGTCCAACGGCGCGTCGCCAACGGATTCAAGGCATTCTTCCAGCCGACTAAGCAGGGGGTCCAATTCGCGACGCTTGCGCTCCCGGAATATGTTCTGAAATACCACCCACACATCGCCTTCGGTCGTAAAAAAATCACGGCGATCACCGGGAAATCCGGTCCGGCGGACGATGCTCCAGTTGACCAGTTCCCGCAGATTCATGCTTACATTGCCCCGGGAGATATGCAATTCGTCCATTATCTGTTCAGCCGTCAGAGGTTTGGGGGACACCATAAGCAGGGCGTGAATTTGGGCCATCGTGCGGTTGATCCCCCAATGTCCCGCCATCTGGCCCCACAGATCCACAAATTGCCTTCGTGAGCGCATCAGTGTGCTTGATGAGTCTTCGGTCATGGCATGTCGTTCCATTGATTACCCGTCGCCCGGACGTAAGCCGCCAAAGTACACTATACGCTATCGTGGGTGATAGAGCACTCGTGCTTTGTCGCGCCTGAATATCAGGCAGTCAGCGTGATCTTCCGGAAGACGCGGCGTGGCGTTCAGGCGTAAAACCGGCAAGAAATTCCGCATTGGTCTTGTATCGGCGCATCGCCCGAATCAACTGTTCCATGCCCTGCACCGGATCGCGCTGCAGCATTTCCCGCCGCACCATGGCCACCTTGCGCGTGGCTTCGGGGCCCAACAGCAATTCTTCTTTGCGTGTTCCCGATGCCGGCAGATCAATGGCGGGCCATACCCGGCGCTCGGCCAGTCGACGGGAGAGCACCAGTTCCATATTGCCGGTGCCTTTGAATTCCTGAAAAATTAGATCATCCATTCGGCTGCCGGTTTCGATCAGGGCCGAGGCGATAATGCTAAGTGATCCACCGTGTTCAATATTGCGTGCGGCACCAAAAATGGATCGAGGCTCCACAAGAGCACCTGAATCCACACCGCCGGACATGGTGCGACCGGAACTGCCGACAAAATGGTTAAAGGCTCTGCCCAGACGGGTCAGCGAGTCGAGCATGACAATGACATGGTGGCCAAATTCGACCATACGCCTGGCGCGTTCGATAACCAGGCGGCTGGTACGGACATGCGAAAGTACGTCTTCATCATTATTGCTGGCCCAGACTTCGGCATTAAGGGTGCGGCGAAAATCAGTGACTTCCTCCGGGCGCTCATCAACCAGCAGGATAAAAACCTTCATATCGGGATGATTCGTCAGGACCGCCTGGGCGATCTGTTTGAGCAGCGTGGTTTTGCCGGTTTTAGGCGGCGCGACAATCAAGCCGCGCTGACCGCGGCCAATGGGCGTCAGCATGTCCATGATCCGCATGGAATCCGGCCCGCCGGGAGTTTCCAGGCGAATGCGCTCGCGCGGGTCAATGACCGTCAGGTCGCCAAAGCTCGGCAGAGACCAGAATTTTTCCAGCGTCTGATCCATGACGCTGACAACTTCCGTCACTTGCGGCGCGGGCCGGCGGGCGACGGGCTGGGTCTTTACCGTCAAGGTCAGTCCGGGACGCAGATGGGCCTCTTCAATAATCTCCGCCGACACCGTGGGATCGGCGGGAACGGGCTTATATTTGCGTTGTTGGGACCGAATAAATCCGGTCCCCTTGTCGGTGATTTCCAGCAGTCCCGTAACTTGGTTGTCAACAACCTGATTTTCCGTAGGTTCAGCCACGTAAGTTAACTCCGTTTGATCGCCCGGCGTATGAGTTCCGGGTGATCGGTGATAATTCCCTCCACGCCGATGGCCGCGCACGCGGCGATAGAACCGGCATCATTGGGGGTATAGGTCCATATCCGCAGATGATTTTCGTGTGCCGCCTTAATTCGTTCGGCATTCAGCACACCAGTATCCAGAGCCAGGATGCCTGCGCCAAGCGCCCGACATGTCCGCGGGAGGTCGGGCCGCCACTGATCACTAAGCAGTCCGATGGCGGTATGCGGCATCCGCCGGTGAACGGCTTGGAGCAAATCAGGCTCAAAACTCAGGATCACGGCGCGCTCCGAAACAGAAAACTCATCCAGCAACCGGTGCAGAATCACCGGATCCATTTCAGTTTTTAATTCCAGCACTGGAATCGCATCATCGCTGATGGCCTGCAACGCCTCTGTTAAAAGCGGAATGCGGGTACCGGCAAAACGCGGATGTTTCCAAGACCCGGCATCGAGCCTCAGTAAATCAAATCGAGTTAGATCGGATACCGCCCCGGTGCCATTGGTGGTTCTATCGACCGTCGCATCGTGTAAAATAACAGGAATGCCGTCCTTACACAGACGCACATCCATTTCCACGGCTCGAGCGCCGAGCCGAATCGCTTCGTCGAAAGCGGCCACGGTGTTTTCTGGGGCTTCAGCCGATGCTCCCCGATGGGCAATAGCCATCACGGTAGCGTTAGCCATTTACAAATTATAGCATGTTTCGGCGCAGGTTCAAATCGCCCGGTGACACGCGATCACACCTTGGCCGCCCAACACAGCCCGAACAGCCCCGGTGCCCTGTTCCATCCATAACTACGAGTTGACCGAGAACCAGGAAGGTTTCCATACACGCCGGCATGGACGCCGTCCATCGCACCGACGGTTGATTCATCCGTTCCGCCGCAATGCGCGCAACCGCACTGGATCGCCGGGCTGCAACGTGTACGGTGCGGTCAATCCGTTTTCCGCACCCCATTAAGCTGCGGGCATCGTGCCCGCGCTCCCGCCCCCCCACCGCCCACAATCCCGACCACCGCAAAACGCTTCGCCACCCCACCGGGACCGCGGGCGTCCCCGCCCGCAACGGTTTAATCCCCCCACCAAGCCACCCCGCCCCGTCGAAGCTACCACATTCGAAATTATGCCCCACTACACCCCGGCCACAAGCCGCCACGGCCCAGCGAAAACAACAGCAACAAAACACGCCCCCGCAACCGCCCGAAGGGGATACGATGTCTTACCCGTACACCACATCGCCATCGCTTTTCTCATATTGCCTGCGACGGCAACAGATTCTCATGTTCCAATGATCAATGACGTACGCGGATCATAGAAGGGACACCGTTATTTTGGCCGCGATTTACGGAACGAATCCCTGTTCACGCAGAATTTCATACGCGAAAGTTGGGAGATCGGCGTTTTCCGCCTTTTCGCGGATCAGAGCCAACAGGCCCGCACTCAATGCGGCTTTAGGCCGAAGTTGACCCGATTTCCGTAGTTCCTCCAGCCTTGCGTTCGCCACAACTTTTGCACCTGGGTATTGCACACATGTTTCATGCTTGATGAAAGGGTGCTCGCCGCCATGAAGCACACAGGCCTGATCATATTTCTCTGTCCACGAAACGAACAGAATAATAACAACATTGTTTCCGTTTTTGGCTGGGTCTGAAATGACCTCGCAGGAGCCTGTCCGCGTAATCGCCGGGTTGCGACGGCGTGATTTTTGGCAGCCGTCAAGAAGCGGCGACGATGGCGTATCTGAGAGAGATGGTACTCCGAGCAGCCGCGCCGCAGAGGGATGCCAAAAAGCACGCCGCCCCCTTTGGGCATAGGCGCTAACTTAATTTTACATACTACAATAACGGGTGTATATTTGTCGGTATGAAAAACATGCAGCTATGGACGGCACGAGCGGACGAACAGTGGGGAATATTGGCTGACCTGATGCCCAAGGGCTGGGAACTCAAGGCCCGAGAGCTGGGGGCCTTGCGGCGGACGCGAAGCGTTAAGAATCCCTCGGCGTTGCTACGGATGCTGCTTCTGCACTTGGCGGATGGCTGTTCTCTGCGGGAGTCAGCCGCACGTATTACGCTGGCGGGATGGGGACAGGTATCTGCGGTAGCGGTATTCAAGCGCTTACGCGCCTCCGAGCGATGGCTGGCATGGCTTGCCAAATCCTCGTGGAACCAAGAGGTTCCGTCAGTGACCGGCCGCCGTTTACTGGCCGTGGATGCCAGTACGGTTCGAGAGCAAGGGGAAACCGGCAGCCTGTGGCGGGTGCACTGGTGTGTGGACTTATCGAGCCTAAGTTGTACACATTTTGAACTCACGGATGTGCGTGGCGGTGAAAAATTTGCGCGATTTCCAATACGAACCGGAGATATCGTTCTGGGGGATCGCGGCTATAGCACGCCCCCAGGCGTGGAAAGCGTAAGAAGCCGAGGGGGCGAGGTGCTGGTGCGGCTCAACCCCATGTCGTTGCCGCTATACGATCAAAAGAATGGCAGGCTCATAGAGGTATTCAAGCGTATTAGCATATTGAAGGTGGGGCAGGCTGCTGAATGGACGGCTTGGGTAAAGGGGCCAACGCAGTGGTATAAAGGCCGTCTGTTAGCGGTCAAGCGGAGCCGGGCCAGCGCCCTGAGGGAGTTGCAGCGTCGCCGCCGAATGGCCAGTTATCGAGATCGCAAGCTCGGGCGGTCAGGCCGAAAGATGGCACATTATGTATTAATTTGGACCAGCGTGAGTGCTAAGGAAATGCCCACCCGTGAGGTGCTAAGGACCTATCGACTACGCTGGCAGATTGAACTGATATTTAAGCGAATGAAATCAATCATGGGCTTGGGATTGTTGCCCAAGCGAACCGATGGCAGTTCGCGGGCCTGGCTCAACGGCAAGCTATTTGTAGCTCTGCTGGTTGAAAAACTCTGGCGACAAGCCGAGCATTTTTCCCCCTGGGGATACAGCGATCCAAGCCCAGCGAAGTCGGTGGCGTGAACACTGCTTTATATTCAGAGAACTGGTGACTGCAATTATTCCGCCCATCGGATTGGAAAACGTCCTATACTACTGGCCAGCGATTCGCAAGGGTCTTTGCCACGGCAAACGAAAACGAAAGCCATCTCTGTTAAGTTAGCGCTTATGCCCCTTTGGGTGGGCCTGAAATGCCCCGTCTGCTTTGTTGTCGGATCTCGCAGACTCATATTCAGAGTCGGCTCAATCCTCCGTCGCGCATACGGGACATTTCAGACCCATCGCAATCCCGGCCATTACTCGGACAGGCTCCCAGAGATGATCATCAAAATCCGGAAGCAGGAATGTGTCACCGGCCATCATTGCGTCATACAGCCCCAAGCAGGCGTGCGGCAGACGCTTCGGCGGCAGCATCCGCGGCAATTTTGTCTTTCAGTTGCAATGTGCCGGTGGCTGCTAAAATATCCTCAACTGGGATCGCCTTGGATGAACCTTTCGGGGGTATGTTCCTGATCCACTCGTCAAAGGTGTGGGTGAATTCGGCAATCTCCCAATCGTCACGATTCTGGAATCTGTGCTCTACGCTGTGCAGCTTGGCGATTTCGTATCTTGACAGGCTGCCAACGCCGGGCTCCGAAACCAGAACGGAGTCACGACCCCGGCTCTGAATATATGTTTCCCATTGTGGCGCGTTGTAGCTTTCACCCTTGATGAGGTCGTAGGTGTTGGTCAGGACCGGCCCATGATCCATGGCCACCGGGCAATCTCCGGTAATTGGCCGGGCTCGCTCAGTCAGTGATTCGCGATCAGCGATGTAAAGGAGCTTCAGAAGTCGCAGGCGGCTCATGCAGTGATTCGGCTCCGCCTTGAGTAAAACGGCACTGGCCTGGATGGTTTTCGTAAGATTAAAGTGAAAAATCATCATATCTCTCTGTATGGGCCATGTCAGCATTATCGGTCAAGTTTCATCGAAAACTCAAGCCGCCAATTAGTGAATCCCTTACATTGAATGATTATAGCATCAGTACTCGGTTCCATCCATAATTACGGGTTGACGGAGGGCCAAGGGGCTGTGACCGATTCTGCAACGCGGCGGGACCGCCAGAATTTAGGAGTTAGGAGTTAGGAGTTAAAAGACCTTGCGAATTTCAAGTTGCTCAAGATGCTCAAGTTCGGGGGCAAGGTGCTCAAGTTGAGCATGTGGATAGGAGCGTTGATTTTAGCGGGTTTGGTTCAAGGTGCTCAAGATGCTCAAGATGTTTTGGGGCGGCTGTGGCCGCCAGCATTTAGAATCGAGAATTTAGGAGTTAGGAGTCGTTTTACAGTATTGGTCAGTAATTTCAGAATTGCGCGGAGTGGGCGCGAGCGTCGGGCTTTTACCGGGAACAGAGCGATCCTCATGGCTGAGACGGAGCCATTGATGCAGGCCTGTTATTCATTTGTCAAAGAACATTGTTCAGCAGGTCTGAACTATTCATCGGGAAGGCTATAGGGTGGCAGTAAGAGGGATAATGCGCAACAGCGCTAAAACGTTAAGGCTTTGGCCCCGAAAGACCTGGCGGAATCTGTCACAGGCCCCGCGGCCAAGATTGCTTCAATGCACGTCAGCATCGATGCCGTCCATCGCACCGGGGATTGATTCATCCGTTCCGCCGCCACCGCCGCCCGAAGGGGATAAGATGCCCTACCCGCACACCATATCGCCATCGCTTTTCTCATATTGCTTACGACGACAACAGATTTTCATGTTCCAATGATCAATGACGGACGCGGATCACAGGAGGGACACATTCAATTCAATTGGTAACCTGTCCCAATTATTTCCGCGACGGGATTGCCAAAATTGCAGCGCGGCGGTATCCTGTCGCCATGGGTGACCTGCTTCGGGAACGTGGATGGGCGAAAATCCCGGACGTGACTACGGACCGTTTCCTTGATATTGCCCGGTGGCTCGGCAAACCGCTGCATCGCCCGTCCGGGATAATAGAGAAACTCGTGATACGGAACCGCGAAGATGCGCCCTCGCGGTCTCTCTCTGGGATCTATGGACGCGGCGAGTTCCCGCTCCATACCGACTTTGCAACCCATGCGGTTCCGCCACGATACGTGGTTCTCCGCAATGTCTGCACTGAGCCAGTCCGCCCCACGATGATACAACCCCTCAGTGAGCTTCTACGTTCCGACGGCGTGTCCAGAATTCTTAGGCGTCGCGTCTGGGCCGTTCGCGGCGGTCCGACCGCATTCTACGCGACCGTGCTATTCGGGGCGGGTGCATTCGTGCGGTGGGACGCCGCGTGCATGTTCCCGATTCCAGCCACCGCCGAGGCCGCCACGACTTGGGGCCGATGTCTTGCTTTGTCAAACCCGATCCACATTGATTGGGGCGTTCACACGGTGCTCATCATCGATAATTGGCGCACTCTCCATGGCCGTGGAGGCGGTGCCATGGCTTCGGACAGCGAGCGAACCATCGAGCGAATTGTCGTATCGTAGGAGATTAGATATGCTTTGGGATAAAGATGCGCTCATTGCAAAGGCCAAATTATATATCCAGCGAGCCTTCGAGACGGAGAGCCGCGGGAGCGAGGTATTCCCATTCTGGGCGACCATCGGCCTCGAGTTCTTAGGACGCGCTGTACTTGCTAACGTACATCCATCGCTTCTGGCAGATCCCCAAACGCCCGAGGCCGTCCTCTTCGCATGCGGGATCGGCGACGCGAGCAGCGCGAAGTCAGTCCACGCCAAGACTGTGTTCGCAAGGTGCTGTCTAATATCGGCGGATTTCACGAAAGCAGATTTCGCGTTTTGTATGTCATTGATGGAACGACGCAACGAGGAGTTGCATACGTCAGCGGACGCTTTCGCGGAATTCCCGACAGAGAAATGGCTCGCCGACTACTACCGCGTTCTCCAAAAACTGCTGAAAGCGGTCAAGTTGGATCTGGCCGATGTTCTGACGGACGACGATGCAAAGGCCGCTGGCGAGATGGTGGCGGCGGCGGCCAAGCTATTGCTTGGCGAAGTGATGAAAAAAATTGTCGACCACAAGACCAAGTTTGGCTTGCTCCAGCCGGAGGATGTGGCAGAGCGCCGAGCGACCTTCGGACCCTACCGGCTCGCGTTCCGAGGTCCGGCGAAGACTGCCCCGTGTCCTGCATGCGGCAACGATTGCCTGATTTCGGGCGAGATTATTCGTTCTACGGATCCGAAGCTGGTTGGCGATGAGCTTTACTGGGAGAGCTTCGTGTTGCCGAGCACCTTACGATGCGTAGTTTGTCAACTTGAGCTGAAGGGGCACGACGCGCTTCACATCGCGGAGCGCGGAGGCCAATTCTCAGTGCTACGCACTCGGGACGCTGCGGAGTTCTACCTTGAGGGCGTGGATCCGCGCCGGTATTTCGAAGAGGAATACCAAAACTCCTGACATATGCCGCAATTGGGAATTTACGGCGCGGAAGCACGAGCATACCCACCGAGAAGAACCTGCTGGACCTGCGGAATCGGAGGATTGATTATCTGGTCGGCACCCCCAACGGGAAGTTGCGTGCCGTTGAACAAAAATTACTGGATAAGCCATGGACGGAAGTTCGGGGTGGTGTGGAGGTGAAGTTATCACAGGAACCCGATGAGCTGTGGGTGTTGGCCAAGAGCAACGGACGCCGAAATAAGGAAATGGCCATTCGGCGTAAGAAGCTGCGAAAATTCTTTCAGGGACTTTTGGCGTTGAGAAGAAGCCTGCCGAAGCGGGATCAATTG
>JAJYGE010000193.1 GCA_021785155.1 Planctomycetota bacterium | reverse complement strand
GTGGTCGCAATTTCAGAAACGGGGCCGAATGGGCTGTCCGCACGACTACACTGTTTTCGAAAAGCAATTAACGAATTTGATCCGTTCCATGCATGAGCGCCACAGCCAGCATACGGGGAAAATTCCCCCCCGCAGCGATGCTCCCGATACTCTTGCGCAGGCCAAGCTGATTCAGTTGCAGGCGCAACTTCATTCCGCAATTCGAGCGGAGCGATTCGAAGAAGCCGCTCGTCTGCGGGATCAGCTCCGCACCAATTCCAGCCCGAAACAGGCTCCCGGCTGACCGCCCCAAGACCCGCAAGCCACCAATGGCTATGGCATGTAATGGATATCGCGATGAACGCGCAGCAGTTGATGCCGGGCCGCCAATTCAAAGAATTTTTCGATTCCCCGCCGACATTCGGGTGTAACGGCATAATGCAGATACTCTGTAAAATACCGCCGGGCCAACTCTGGGGGCCAGTGTTTTTCTTCGGCATATTTGGCCACCAGATGATCGGTTATTTCCCCGCCCCGCCGCCGCGCTTCCGCCAGCAATACCGCCAATTCCAAATTCGCGCTGTCCGCCGGCATCATCCACATGGCAAACACAAATGGCAGGCCCGTGAGAAGTTTCCATTGCTCACCCAAATCAAGCTGGAAAGGATATTGAGCGTCCGAGGGTGCGCCATTCACTACTTTATCACCGATTAACAGCAAGGTCCTGGCATCCGCTGATGGCGGATCATACATATTGGCGGCAATGATCCGCGGTGCGCTTTTATACAGTTCCCTTAATATTATCTGCGCAAGAATGACACTGGTATGGCTGTCCGTATCGGCGTGGAGATGGGTAATGTCAGCGGGAGGCACCTTGGAAAAAATGCGAACGGTTAAGGTAGGTCCGTCGCAACAGATGGCCCCGCCGGGTGAAAGTACAACGGGTATCGGAGAATTCTGATAATCCACAATCGGCATCAGGGCGGCATCCACCTGCCGGGCGGCCATTAAGTCTACCAGACGTGCAGGCACCGCGAAGTGTACCTCCACATCGGGGCGGTCCACCAGTGGATCAATGAGCGGTTTGGAATTCAAATATGAAACACAACCCACGACAAAGCGTTTAGAACCAGTATTTTCAGGCATGTATAATTCCTGTATTCGTCCGTACCAACGGCAGTAACAGTATATGCCGCGTACGACAGTATAAAACATTTTTGTCAGTATTCCTTGAGTATTATTCCGTATCGAGCGGGAACAACGGCCGAAAGGGGTAACGAGCGTTCAGCCTGCCTTACCGCGGAAAGCTTTGCCAAAAAAAGACGGGAGTTGTCATGACACCCGAGTCCCCACTTTCCGCACAGTCAACAATTCACTTAGCGGCTTATTTCTCCGCGTCAGCGGGATCGTGGCGATAAGCCAAAATGCGGACTTCTTCCATGGTGATCATGCCGCCTTTTACCATGGAATCAAGCAGCGGCAAGAGTTTTTCAATTTTGTCGCGCGCATCAACAATTTCAATGACAATCGGCAGATCAGATGACATGACCAGTACGCGATCATTATGAATCACGCTGTTGGCACCGAAGCCCATTGCCCCCTGCAAAACGGTGGCACCGCTGATGCCCATTTCCCGCGCTTTGATAACAATGGCTTCATGCAGCGGTTTGTGTTCATAGGTGTCGGATTCACCAATGAATATCCGCAACAAAACGCCGGTGGAATCGGTGTGCATGTTCAATACCCCCTGAATATCAGGCATAGTGCTTAACGGCGGAATACTTTCGGCAAGCCGCGACGATGTGATTATCCCAGAATCAGATGTACGGCACATTATCACAGCGGCCCGCTCCAGCGTAACCATGCCGTGAAATAAAATCGTTTCTGTAATATCGCCCAAAAACGCTATGACTTTTTCACCGTCATCCACGCATTCCACAATAATCGGCGAATCTCCCACGAGTTTGAATTCTGTGTGACGGATGAAGCCGCGGGAACCAAACCCCATAATGCCCCGCAGAACGGTCGCGCCCGCCAGCTTTTGCTTGGCCGCTTGCTGTATAACGCGCTGGTATGCCGGCGCAAAGTGGGACTGATCCCCACTTCGCATATAGAGCCGCAGTAAAATTCTTTCACTGTTCAATTTATATAAGGTTTGTTCCATGTCTTCATATCTTAACTCATTGACTGCCCAAGTATGACACCCAACCGAACCGCTATAAGCCCCACCGCCACGCTGCCGAGCATGTACACCACTGATCTCATCGCCTGCCCTTCACGTAACATTCGATCCGATTCAAACATATATGTTGAAAATGTCGTGTATGCTCCCACAAAGCCGACGGCGATCCCCAACCGGATGGAATCCGGAATATTCAGTCGCGGCTGCGCCCAGGTCAGGAACCATCCGAGGAAAAAACAACCACTGATATTGATAAAGAATGTTCCAAACGGGAACAGTGCTGAAAAACGGCCAAAGAGTCGGGCAACGCCGTACCTTGCCATCGCGCCAAAAAATCCAAACACGCCGATGGACAGCCATATCAATACCGCCTGTTTCACGCCATCATCCCCGTTTTTGATCCCGAAAACACAAAAACCTCGGCAGGACCTTTCCGCCGAGGTTACACGATCTCCCGGCGATTAATCCCGCCAGGAGTCATCAGTTCCGGAAAACCGGAACGGTTCAGGTGAACTCCATCACCCTTGAAAATACAACGGTCTTAATGATACTCGTTGGCTGGCTATCGAGTCAACCAGATGCAGGTATATGGACGGAGAAGGGTGTAGCAATATTTCCGGGCACCCGTGGCGGCGGCTGTTGCCGCGGAGCAGAGAACAGTAGAGAGTTGAGCAGTAGAGTCCGTAGAGTAGAGGTACCCGTTCACGGACATCCGGTCGAGCAGGCTGGGAAGCCCGCACCACAATGTGTGCCATCCCCCGAAACATAAATTGCGACGCGGTGCGCCGTTGCCGGAACCCCTAATCGGTATAGCGGTGCACGCTTACGAGTAGAGGCGCAGCAGCACGATTACTACTGCGGCCCCCTCATCGAACCGGACAGGCGGAATTATCGCATCCGGCTCACCCAAAGATTTCTTCCTTCGGCACTCACGGGTGACAGCCGGGCAAGGGCACACACAGCGGTTTCCAGCCCAGCAGCAGCAGGTAGTCCCACCATCGGCGTTCCGCCGGCTTGGCATGGCCACGCTGGCTTCTGCGTAGAAGGTGTCTTACCAACCGGTCGCGGGTGTAGTCGTTCAATTCGCAGTAGGATTTCTTGGGGTAGCCACGACTGAAATACGTTTTCCATGATCGCCCGGTTTGGTTGAGTTCCGCAATCACCTTGGATATCGGAACGCAGTTTCTATCCGGTGCGGTCAGGGCACGCACTTTATCCCGTATACGACGCATGGATTTTTCCGACGGTATCATATTGAGATACCGCGGCCCACGGCCATACAGGCTTCGGTCATAGCGGAATGTGTAACCCAGAAAATCCAGGCTCGCCTTGGGGTCACGTAAGTGGACAATGCGAGTTTTATCGCGATTAACCGTCAGACCCATCCACTTTTCCACGATATCTTCCACGTATCGGCTCACCCGTTCGCTGATATTTTCTGCCAGTATGACAAAATCATCGGCGTAGCGTACCAGCCGAGCGTTCGCCCAGTGGTACGGCCCTTCCGCACGATGGAATCGCACATCCAGCCAGTGCAGGTACAGGTTCGCCAGCAAGGGAGATATGACACCCCCCTGCGGGGTTCCCGCCTTGGGGTAGCTTCTTCGCGGAGGCCCGCCTTTTCCGTCCGTTTCAACCACGGCGGTCGTCAGCCATTGGCGAATCAGCCCCAGCACCGATCGGTCGGCTATTCGTCGTTCCAGGCATTTGATCAGCTTGTCGTGGGGGATCGTGTCAAAGTAGCTCTTCAGATCCGCATCGTACACTTCCGTGCGTCCGGACCGGAGATTCGCTTCTACCTGTTTCAAGGCGTCGTGGGCGGACCGTTCCGGTCTGAATCCATACGAGCAGTCTTGAAAGTCGGCCTCGAAGATCGGCTCCAGTATCAGCATTGCCGCCATCTGCACCACGCGGTCTTTGACCGTCGGGATGCCCAACGGACGTTGCTGGCCGTTGGCTTTCGGAATGTACACACGCTTCACCGCATGAGGACTGTAGGTCTTGGTCGTCAGTTCCCGCTGGATTTGCTCCAGCATGGCCAACGCGGCTTCCGGATTGGCTTCCAGAGATTCGATGCTTATGCCATCGAGACCCGGAGAGCCTTTGTTCCGTCGTACACGCTGCCAAGCCCACCACAGCACATCCATCCGGTAGATGCGGTCGTACAACGCATAGAATCTGAATTGCGGTTCACGTTTAGCTTTCAGGTATAGCTTCCGTCGCAGCAAGAAGACGTTCGGCGGAAGGCCATCCACGTTCTTTAAGAACGTATCGGGTATCGGCACTTTCGCTTTCTCCGTAGTTGCGGGCAATGGTTCCTTCAAGCGGGTCTCCTTTCTTTAACTTCGGCTTATCTTTGGCAGGGTTCCTTGGCTCCACGGGAATTACCCCGCTTCACAGCTACTACGAACCCATCCGACTTCCGTATCGGAACACCACCGCGGTTATGGATTCCCGTGGGGTGCCGGGGCATCACCCCCGTCCGATTCGGATCTCTCAGTTCCCAGTCTGGTCTGTCGCTACGCGCCGTTCCCTTGCACCCCGCCGAGTCTGCCGGGTTTATTCCTGCTTGGTTCCCAGCAGTTATAGGCTTCACCCTTACCGACGGGCTGGCCACTCGGAATTCCTATATCGAGGCTGTTTTGGATTCACTTAGCGTTACGGCTCATAGCTTCGCGCACACGGGGCTTCGTCACGCCAGCTGCCCGATCGTCACGCCCATGCCGCTACATGGTAAGCAGGTCATTCCATGGTATCTGGAACATCCGTCACAAGACACACACTGGTTTCACTGACGCACCGGCGCGCCGGGACGAAGAATTGGATGGATTGTGGCACGGATCGGCGGCGGACGGCATCTGGTATTTAGTATTTAGTATTTAGCATTTGGTATTTGGTAACGTATCGACAGGGCTTACTTTTTAACCGCCTTCCAGAATTTATTTTCCACCTGCTGGAATTGGCTGAACGTGGTGTTAAGTTGATCCATCAGGTGATGCAGTCGCGTCTGTTCGGCGGGACTTGCGGGATTTACGGCGGTTGCTTTCAGCACGTCAGCGGCGTGCTGCAGGTGCCGGGCGGCTTGATCAAACTCGCGCACGGCGTCATAAATTTCAACGTTGTTGATGTCATTCTTACTGGGTTTGTAAAGCAGCCGCCAGGGACTGTGGCGAATTTCCACCGCGAAAGTTTTAAGATTTACCGAAGCACCGTGCAAAGCGCGAATCATACCGTTGATCCGATCCTGATTGGCGGCGAGAAGTGTTCGAGCTTTCGCGGTAAGGGCGGTGCTGTTGGTGAGTGTGGAGTGAAGCTCATTGAGATCAGATTGAGCCTTGGTTAATAAGGCGGGGATGGCTTTTTTGATTTCAGCGGTAGCGGCATTGATATTTACAATAGCCCCTTTTCGCCCCGAATGCAGCAATTTGCCGGCCTGATCCATGGCATAGGCGGTTTTATCCGCGGCAAGATTGTATTTGGCCACGACCGGCGGAATTTCATCATGCACCGAATTCAGCACACCGGTGGCACTCGTGACCGCGGTATGGATGGAATCTTCGGTGGTGCCGAGCTTGGTTAAATCTGCATTGATAAGCGGCACGGTTGTGGTGCGGACTTGCGTGACCATGGCTTTGATTTGCGGGGCCAGTGACGCGACGGTTGCCAGGGCATGGCTGATTCCGCTGGGGTGGCCAATTAAAACATAATCGGGTGGAAGCGGCGTGCCGGAACCGAGGCTTTCAACATTCAACCAGCTTGTTCCGGTGATGGTGCCACCGATCACCACCTGGGCACCGGTACGCAGGGTATATTTTTGGGGCATGGTGAATGTGACGCGGACAAACGGCTTTTTTACATTGGTTATCAGGCTGATGGATTGAATTTCTCCAACGGTAAAACCCGCGACGCGCAAATTATCTCCCACCTGCAATCCACCGAGATCATCACGCAACGAGAAGCGGGCCGCCCGCACCTGCACAGGCTCAAATACGCGGGCGAAACCTTTAATGGCTACGATCATCACCAGAATCAGCATGATGCTTAAAAGCATAAAAACGCCGGCACGAAAGGCGTCACGTTGTTTTTTGGCCATGCGGCACCTCGTTTATCTTGCGTCCCAGAAGTTGAGATTTGTAACTGCATTGATCGGAGGGATTGACAAATGGCCCCTCCAATCGGCCATCCACAAATTGCCGCACCAGCGGGTTGGTGATGGTGCGGAATTCTTCCACGGAGCCAACGGCGGCAAATTTTCCGTCGAATAACAAAGCCAGGCGATCAGCGAGTTTAAAAGCTGATTGCATATCATGGGTTACCACGACGCTGGTAGCCCCCATTTTGTTTTTCAAATTCATGATCAGTTCGTCAATTTGGGCGGTGCTTACCGGGTCCAGGCCAGCTGTTGGCTCGTCATAAAATAAAATGCGCGGCTGCATCATCAGCGCGCGGGCCAGGCCGCCGCGCTTTTTCATACCGCCGGAAAGTTCCGCGGGCAATTTATCAATATGTTCCCGCAGGCCGACGAGTTGAAGATAAATTTGCACCATGAGATCAATTGTTTCATCATCGAGATCGGTGTGTTCCCGCACGGGCAGAGCCAGATTTTCCCGCAGGGTCATGGAATTAAACAGTGCACCGCTTTGAAACAGCACTCCAACTGATTTTCGCCAGGAATCAAGTTCGCCACGATTCATTTCATCGAGCGTCCGCCCGCGAATCAATACGTTTCCGGCATCTATTTTCAACTGGCCCATCAGCACGCGAAGAAGCGTGGATTTTCCGGAACCAGATCCGCCCATGATCACCAGCGTTTCACCGGGGAAAATATCGAGATTCAGATCATGATAGATACGCGTGTCGCCGAAGCTCTTGCAGATGCCCTGAAGTTGAATCAACGGTTCCGACATTACACGCCCAGATAAAAAAATACGGAGGTAAAAATTAAATCCACCACAATCAACGCGACAATGGTGAAGACCACCGTTTTGCTGGTATTGAGGCCTACACCTTCCGCGCCACCGCGGACTTTTAATCCCAGGAAGCAGGCTATCGCGGTGATCAGCACGCCAAATACGCCCGCCTTGACCAAACCGGTAAGAAAATCTCCGACTTTCAAAATCGCCAGGGCGTGATGAACGTACTGCAAAGCGCCAAGATGCAGCAGCAGTGCGGACGCCACCAATCCGCCAAACATCGCGGCCAGATCACCCAGCACGGTCAGACATACCATCATTACCATCCCGGCGAGCACCCTCGGCACGACCAGAAAGCGGATGGGATCGATGGCCATTGCCTCCATGGCTTCAATTTCCTCCCCCACCACCATTGTGCCAATTTCCGCGGCGATGGCCGCACCGCCAAAACCGGTCATGACGACGGCGGAAACCAGCGGCCCCATTTCACGGAATGTCGCCAGGGCTACGACGTCGGCGGTCACCGGAACAATGCCGAACCTGGCGAGTTCCGGTGCGATCTGCATAGCCAATATCGCACCGATACAGAACATCACCAGGCAGACAATGGGAATGCTTTCCACGCCGATGCGATTCATCTGCATCCATATATTCCGCCAAGCCAGAACTCTTCCGCGACCGTTAGACAATGCTGGCATGATGGCACGGAGTGTGTCCAGAAGTAAATAGAAAAAATCACCAACAAATTCAATCGCCGCTCGCATCAGCACCTCCAGAGGTTTGGGCCGCGAGATTGTGGGGCGACGGTGGCAAACAGTCTGGACAGTCTTTGGGAACCGGGCAGGATGAACCCGCTAAAAGTTCAGCGGCTTGCGCGGCGGGCATGTCGTCTATGATGATGACCATATCATCAAGATGACCAATTTCAATGACACCGCGTACTTCTTTATGCAGATGAGCCAGATAGAGTTGGGCATCCGGTGGAAGATGGCGGAGGATTTCCACAAGTATCGCGAGGCCTGCGCCACCGAAGCGATTAAGCTGCCCCAGTTCGAAAATCATTTTTTTTGGCTGGAAATGGTCCACTGCTTCCAGCAGTTCCGTCCGTAATTGCGGTATAAGATCAAAGGTCATGCCCGCGTTAAGGCGATAAAAAATGCGGCCCGCGCCGAGATCTTCAACGGTTCCAAGGGCGACTTTTTGCACCGGCTTTTTCATAAATATCATGAAGGCCTCCTCGGTATTGCGGAAATGGGAGCCGCTGGTTTGGTCTTGGCAACCGGCAGGTGAAAGTGCGTTGAATGTTGAGCGGCAAGCCATTTTTTCCAACGTGCAATGGCCACGCGGCGGCGAGCCCCAGAGGCATAATAAACATATCCAAATTCATGACCGGTGATTTTATGCAACGCATAAATGGCATAAAAGCGGATAGCCGAATCCTGGCTGGACAACGCTTTTATCAGCAGAGGAATGGCGGCGGAGTCATGATGGTGAGCGGCCGATTTGATCGCAGGAATTTTCTGCGCGGGATCATCACTGGCCAAGTTAGGTTGCCCCAGGGATAGAAACCCGCAACCCGTCAGCAGCAGCGTTGCCACAATCAGAATCACATACTTACCAACCATGACTGCCACGCCCCGGACAAACCAGCATTCACACTTATTTATCATAACCGGATTTTGGAATTGGCAAGTATGGGTGGTCTAATTTATAGCGGTACGCGGGGCGGATGCGTCCGCGCTATAAACCCGGTCTTCCAAGAGAGTTGAGAGCATA
>JAJYGE010000254.1 GCA_021785155.1 Planctomycetota bacterium | reverse complement strand
AACCAAAGGCAAGACGCTTGAACAAATTGAAACATACTGGCATCATAGGTCTGATATTAAAATTTTATAGTTTTTGGAGTTTTAAATGAAGCGTTCTGAAATCAATGACTATCTGAAGGAAGCGGTAATGTTCTTTAAAAATCACCATTTTGTTCTGCCGCCTTTTGCGTTCTGGTCGCCCGAAAAATGGGCCGAACTTGGCGCGGAAAAGGAATATATGCAATCGCGCGGCTTGGGATGGGATATTACGGACCTTGGTTCCGGAAGATTCGAAGAGATTGGCCTATTGCTGTTTACCCTTCGCAATGGCCGGCTGGACGACCCTTCCAAAATATTTGCTGAAAAAATCATGATGGTACGCAAAGACCAACGCACGCCCTTTCACTTTCACTTCCATAAGACCGAAGATATTATTAACCGCGGTGGTGGGAATTTGGTGATCGAACTTTATAATTCGGATCAACAGGGCCAATTCGCCGCCACGGACGTGTGTGTGCGTTGCGACGGACTACAGCGCCATGTCGCACCCGGCGGCAGTGTAATCCTGACCCCCGGTGAGAGCATTACGCTGGTTCCGGGACTTTATCATTCGTTTTATGCTGTCGGTGGCCACGCCATTGTGGGTGAGGTATCCAGTGTGAATGACGATACACAGGATAACAGGTTTCATGAACCATTGCCCCGTTTCGCTAATATTGTTGAAGATACGCCTCCGCTGTATCTTCTGTGCAGTGATTATTAATACTTTGTTATATGAAGGATCAAGAAATGCAAAACACACTCAATCAAAAACTTGCGGCCCTGGCCAAGGATCGCTTCGGCAGGGATTTTATTATTGCCGATGCCAAAGATGCGGATATGGCGACGGGCATAGCCGCACCCGGTCCGAATCCAAACCCCGGCAAAGGTGGTTTTCCGTACCGTACGCTGGATCAGTATCGTGAAACCATCCGGGAGGTCGTTAAGCAGGGACTCGTGGATATCATGCTCATGAGTTGTTCCACCAGCGATCAGCTTACCATCCGTGAGCGGTTATTTGACAGTTCCACCATCACGCCCGCCGTTCGAGCCAATGACACCACGGATATACATATTTGCCGCGGAAGCTCTTATGGCAGCAGTCCCTCGCAGCCATTTGCATCCGCACCCATTGACCACATTCAGGCCGGTAAATCACCTTGTTCGGCTTCGGACCGGAAATTGGGAGCGAATTTGGGCTTATACTCGGTTACCTTTAATAATCTCTCGGATCCGGATAGACGCACTCTGGAAGCCTATCGCGATTTCCGCGTGGAGGCCGAGGGCAAGGGATTTCGCCATTTTCTGGAGGTGTTTGATCCCAATGTTCCCGCCAGGACGCATCGGATTCCGCCCGATCAGATTGGAGCATTTATTAATGACCATATCTGCCGTATGTTGGCAGGGGTACCGCGGGCTTCGCGTCCGATATTTTTAAAAATAGCGTACCATGGGCCGCGATATATGGAAGAGCTTTGCCGTTACGACGAATCCATTATTGTCGGTATTTTGGGCGGCAGTTCCGGCACCACCTACGACGCCTTTAAGCTGCTGCACGATGCCAAAAAATACGGGGCACGTGCCGCTTTATTTGGGCGCAAAATCAATCAGGCGGAAGATCAATTGGCATTCATCACAATGCTGCGGCACATCGCGGATGATGACATTACGCCGGAGGAAGCCGTGCGGGCATACCATGGCAAATTAAGCAATGCCGGCATCAAACCGCACCGATGTCTGGCCCATGATTTGCGAACGACACAGGGAATTACACACTATTCAGCGGGTGGAACTGCTGACTAAGTAGGAACGCAAAATGGATGCAACGGTAGGACGGCACTTAACCCAGGCTTAATGAGTGATTTACAACACTTGGTTGAGTTGTAATCACGCTTCGTTCCTACTTGGACAGAGTTAAAAATAGCCAACGGAGGTCGAACGCATGGCCACAACAAAGTCAGTCTATGATGTGCTTGGCATCGGCATCGCCGCCGTGGATGACACGCTAACGCTTGAAACCTATCCGTCATCCGGTGCCAAGGTTCCAGTGCTGACGTCGGCACGGCATGGCGGAGGTCTGGCGTGCACGGCTATCGCTGCGGCTGCGGTGTTGGGTGGAAGCACGGCATATATCGCCCGATTTGGCGGTGATGAGCTGTCAGGGTATATCCGCGATAATTTGATACAACGTGGCGTCGATGTGTCGCACCTTATTCCCGATTCTTCCGGTCAGCCGTTTCACAGCATCATTATCGTTGATCGTAGCACGGCTGAGCGCACAATTTTCTATGATAAGAGCCGCTTTCACCCAGTTCGGGCGGCGGATGTCCTGGAAGATCTTTTGGTGTCCGCGCGCGTACTGTTGGTTGATTTTCTTGATGCCAGTCCGCTGGATCTGATCATTAAAGCACGTCGGCTCAACGTGCCGGTGGTGCTGGATATTGAAGGCCAATCTGCGGAATCCATGGCGATGCTGGAGCATGTGGATCACCTGGTGGTGCCGGAGGAATTTGCGATGTGGGCGTCTGGCGCACGGGAACCTGGGGCGGCCTGTGCCGTCCTGGCTCGCCGACCACGTGCCGCAACAGTGGTGACAGCGGGGGCAGCGGGTTGCTGGTGGACGGATTCACCTGATCGCCCGCCCGCGCATCTCCCGGCTTTCACCGTACAGGCTATCAATACCAATGGTTGTGGTGATACCTTCCATGGAGCTTACGCCTTGGCTATTGCCCGGCAGTTTTCCATTATTGAGGCGGTCACCTTCGCCAGCGCCTGTGCCGCGCTCAAGGCGGCAGGTACTGGCGGCGGATGGGATTCTTTGCCCACTGCGGCGCAAGTCGCGGAGTTGCTGCGCCAGAGACTTATGCCGCACGATCCAGCGCGAAATGTTATCAACCGGATCGAAAATATGCGATTGGCTGATCTGTCGCATCATACATCGGCAGTAGTAAAACATCCGATAGGGACTGGAAAAGTGATTCAATAGAAGGTACGGCCCATGATTAATGTAGCGCTGGTAATTGACGCGATCGGCAGCTATGGCCGCGGTTTGTTACGCGGAATTGCCCGCTTTGTGCATACAAATTCGGATTGGGCCGTGCGGTACGAGGAATGGACTGAGCAGGACGATTTGCCGACCTGGCTGACGCGCGGAAAATTCCAGGGCGTATTGTGTCGCGTGCGCAATTCCAGGCAGTTTGGTCCGTTGCGGCGTCTTGGCGTTCCGATTGTGGATTTGGGTAGTCTGGAATCTCCGCGCGATGTAGCCAATATTCACAGCGATCAATTCCAGATTGCCAGGATCGCGGCGGAACATCTGGTCCGATGCGAGTTGCCGAACTTTGGATACTGTGGATTTGAGGGTCGCCATTTTTCTCAAATGCGATTGGTGGCTTTTCAGAAATTCCTCCGTGCACAAAATGCGGAGCCTCATGTCTTTGAAGCTTCGCTGCGCACCCGTGAATTGTCACAAAACAGACGGAACGGGCGGGCTTCATCTTATGATCCTAAATTGGCCGCCTGGTTGAATCGAATACCCAAACCGGTTGGAATCATGGCATGCAATGATTTGTGTGGTCGGCACATTCTGGCGGTATGTCAGGAAATCGGACTGCGGGTACCTGAGCAGGTTGCCGTGATCGGCGTGGACAATGATGAAGTTCTTTGTGAATTGGCAATTCCAGCCTTGAGCAGTGTGGACCCCGGTGCCGATAAAATTGGGTTTGAGGCGGCGGAACTGATCAATCAGATTATTCGTGGAGCCAAAGTGCCAACAAAGCCGCTGCTGATCGCGCCGCGCGAGGTTATCATGCGCACTTCCACGGATATCATTGCGGCCGGTGACGCAACGGTGGTGGCGGCGATGCGCTATATCCGTAATCAGGCGGGAGCCACAATTACGGTTGAAGATATTTTGCAACACCTGGCAGATCAATCCATGCTGGTTTCCCGCAGCACATTGGAACGTCGCTTTAAGTCGCTTCTGGGGTTTTTTCCGCACGACGAGATCGTGCGGGTTCGCATTAATCGTATTGAACGACTGCTAAAGGGAACCGAATACCCGCTGTGGCGGATCGCGGAAACAGTGGGTTTAAGTGATGAGCCGCATCTGAACAGATATTTCAAATTATATAAAGGCCTTGCGCCCGGTGAATTCCGTCGCCGGGCGAGCCTGGGACTTATCTGACCTCCGCCAAAATAAAGCCCCTGATGCGTATGTTGTTGTATCAACACGTTGTCAATACGCATGATGCGAGGCCGGCGCTCGTAAGACTGGATGAATATCACGCTATTTTCGTATCGATTGTGGGAAATGTGCATCAGACGTCCAACCGGGGCGGCAAGCCCGAATCTCCAAAATCAGAATGTTGCATTATTCCGGAGGATATATCTGAATTTGGCTAATTTGTGCGGCGTTGGGCTTGCAGGGATTGGCTGAATCTCGTATCACCAGACGGAACAAGTCCGTGGTGACCGGAGAAATATGTGTGCTGTATTGTCTCCATTCCAGGCAGTTGGTTACGTCAAAAATCACCTCATCCCGTCCATCGACTCGCGCGATGCCCTGAAAACTTGTCGGATGGTCCAGCGGATCGGCAAAGTTAACCACCACCTTACCGATCAGCTCTGGCCGTGGGAACTTTACCTGCACCCAATGTGGATGCGGCGTATCCGCGGAGTGCCAACGGTTGGAGGTAAAATCATTTGGCGTGGCAATAATGCCGTCAATAACCTTGGCTGTACAACCGGGTTCAGAAGGATATTCGCTATCCGACGTAGCAACGGCACCTTTGCGCGCTAATGCCAAATCATCTGGGCCGACCACTTGGGGCGTATAGGATCGAGATGAATTTAACACAGGAAAACAGGTAAATGATTCCTTGTTAATCTGGAAATACGGAACAAATTGATATTGCGATACGCCGTCAATGGCAAAGTGCAGAGGTTTTCCGGGAACCGGCCGCAACCGATTTGCAATTTCATCAGCGGTGACGGGCAAGGTGACGGGCCAAACAAACTCGCCGTTTGCCCATGCGGTCGGCAGGGGAATATTTCGAGCTATGGAGCGTTCCCTGGGGGTCGCCGCAGCGATGGGTTCACCAATGGCATCCGCCACGTCCGCTGAGACAACGGCCAACAGGATAGGGCCATATTCAAGGCCATAGCGTAAGCCAGCAGGACTTTGATCAATGCCCGTATACAGTGAGAGCCGGAATTGAATGGGTAGAGTAAATGTAATGGTATCACCTTCTGACCATACACGGTCAAGCGACTGATAGGTACCGGGCTTTCCCGTTGCGGCAAGTTTTCCATTAACTTGGATCGGCATTGCAGCGGCCGCCCATTGCGGAATGCGCACTCGAATATCGGCCCGCGTTGGTACCCCAGCCGACACATGTATTGCAACCTCTGGATGGAACGGATATTCGGTGGTCATTTGTAGCTTGAGGGCTTGACGCCCCTGGTGCCATGTAATGCTGGAAGCAGCAAAGAGATTCACATACAGACCATCTCTGCACACGGAATAAATATATTCCGGCAGTGAGCCGAGTTGCCGCGTGCCCTGACCTTCACAGCAGGTATCCTGGGCGGTGCCAATTTCCTTTCGGCCATTAAGATTGGTGTGGTAACGAATGCCCGCCGCCCCGTCCTGATTGGCCATTAACACGTTATAAATGGATTTTTCAATTTCACTGGTATATTTTTCCTCGGATGGATAGAGCTGGTGTAATCCATGATTCAGGCTTATCCAGAAGCTGCTGCCGCAGTTCTCCCCATTCCTCAAGTTAAGGAAAGCGGATTTCGGAGGATATGAGTAGTCTTCGCAGATGGAGATCGCTCCACCAATATGCTGCCAGTGGCGGTGATAAAGCTCCCACCCTCCCAGAACCGCCTGCAAATATTTGTTGTCCCCGGTGGCGCGGTATTGATCCAGGTACGGCGAAATGGCGGTGAGAAGATAACAATGTGGATGGTCGTAGGGATATTGCCAGACTGCGGCGGGATCCCGCTTTGCCAGTCCTTCAATCCAATAATTCTCCTGGAAATAGCGCTGTATCACCTGCAAATCTTTCGCCTTGCCAATAGGGGTGAAATACGTGCGCGTATTGGCGATCATTCCCTGTACGCCTTGACCGGCCCGACGGAGCAGTTGTGGCAGGTAAGCACATCCATCAAACCAGCCGATCAATTTACGCAACACCCTCCATGCGGTGGTATTTCCCGCATAGCCCGCATCCACCAAACCGTGGGTTACCCAGGAACGAGTGTATGCCCCATGCTCGCCTTCGAACATGGTATCTTCCGGGAAACCCATGGCGTAGCCATCCTCCCGCTGACACTCCGCAATACCCGCGACCACTTCATTAAGTCGGCGGTTTAATGCGGGATGATTCATCCAACGCAGGGTATTGCCCGCTCCCATCAAAAATCGCCCGGCATTGGAGCCGGGCAGGCCGGCATCCCAAGGACACGGTGGGGGGGTACCGGGCGGATTGGGTTTTCCTGCGCGCGTGCGGAACGGCCATAGCAGTTCCGGTACTGTAAAACTGTTAAGCAGATAGCTGATATTATGTTCCATGGCAGTCTTGAAAACGCCGACACCGATCTGCACCGTCCGGCGCGCCGGGAGCCATGCCCGAGATTGCACTGGCTTCCAGAGATGGGCCGGAATGACATTGCCCGGATTGTCGGTTACCACCCCCTCGCCTTGTGGTCGCGGACGCCGCGTAAGCGGGGCGACGATTCCCGGAATTGGCCAGGTAGCGGCATACTTCCCATCGGGCCAACCGTAGGGGTACGCTGGCATGGACGGATAGATTTCACGCATAATCTCATATTGAATTTGATCTGTACCATTGCCATGCGCCAGGGGAGCAGGGGTTATATAACCGCGCGATGACGCCGAAAAGACTTCCACCCCGTCGATATCCGTAACGCGGCAGCCTTGAGCCACATCGCGCTCCCCGGACCAGACTTCCAATTTTGACAGCGCCAAATGCCGGTTGCTTAGCACTGTTGCCGTCAGCCGTACATACCGACCTGTGATGCCTGGGGCCTCAAATTTAATAACTCTATCGCCTGGCGGAGGATAATTGGCATGCGTGTAATCGACAATAAGGTGCGAGGCTTTGAACGGTCTATCGTCCGATACTTCAATGCGAAACCGTGGCGGGAAATAGCAGGCGGTAAACCCAAAACGCAGCGCTGGAAAAATCTTAACCGCATCGATCTTCCGGGACCGCCCGAGATCCACTTGTACCCACTTGATGGTCGTATCCGAATCAGCCCGGTTGGATTGGTAGCCCAATGGCGTGAATCGGGCGATACGTTCGGTTTGCATGGATGCGATAACAGCTTGTTTGTTGGAGTATGCCCCATCGGCGCGGGATGTCCCTGGAGGAACAAGATCGGCTACGGCGGCGGTCGCAGCCACCGCCTTTAGAAAATCGCGACGGCTCCACGGCGTCGCGATCGGGTTTGATCTTGGTGCGATACAATATTGACACATCATTCACCACCCTTTTCAACAAACACTAATGAGAAACAGCCGGGGCGAAGCGCCACGGTGTTCCCACTCGCCTCCTGGTGTAAATTAAATTTTAGGCACACTGCATTTCATAAACCACTCTTAGTCGCTGAAAGATTATCTCTCGGGCAATGATCTTACATGTTCGCGGCATGGGGCCTTACACATAGGTATCCTGTTGCGCATCAAATCCAGAAACGTGGCTCCTTGATTGCAGACTTATATAATACCGCATTCTATATAAGCGTTGCTTGCTTTACAATTGTGGCTGTCAGCGATGTAGCCGTGGGTGCGGCAATACCTCCGAACCAGCGTACCGGGACACCCCATCCCCTTTTGCCGCGTGTGCGTGCACCGCGCGTTTTGCGCAGCAGATGTCGGTGTTGAGAGAGTAATAAGTAGACCGTAAGGGTTGCCTCATCTCGCGACAACATCAGATAGTTGCAGCCTTAGGTTCTCTCCTGTTCAACTCTCTCGCGGATTCTGCTCTGCGGCAACAGCCGCCGCCACCGGTGCCCGGAACAATTAGCACGCCCCGTAGGCTTCAGCACAAGCGGGTCAGCGATCATAGGCCGGATATCGGAGAGAATAAAAGGTGGATGATGGGGGGGGCTGAAAAAGCTTGGTGGTGTGACGAAAATAGTCACTGAATTTGATGGAATTTGAAACTGTCTTTGTTTTTGCCGGAGGGTATAGTTATAACAGTTTAATTAACATGTGTCGGCAGGTGCGCTTGTCGGAATAGGAGTAAATGCGGATGTTGAATGCAAGACAAAGTGTCAACAGTAATGATCACCGGAATTCGATCATCCGAGGTCTGGCCGCTGGCATGGCCGTCATTGTGGCGTGCGGATTCTGGACTTTTGCGCTGCATGCCCAATCGGCTCCTGCCCCACAAGATGTTGTACGCTTGGTTCGTCTGCTGGACCGCCATTGGTGGATAGATAAAATGCCGGGGTTTCAGCGTTGGAAGCCTACTGCCCGATTAACCTCAGCCCAAATTGCACAATTACATTGTCCGTGGCCCGCTGGCGTGTGGAAGCCGGTGCAACTGCCGGATGACTATATTGTTGGAGGCGTGTTTTCACACCATGCCAATGCTGGTCACGGTTACCTGCCGGTGTATCCGGCGTGGTACCACCGGACATTCCGGGTGCCGGACTCGGCGCGTGGCAAAACAATCTGGTTGAATTTCGGCGGGGTGTATCGAGATGCCGTGGTATTTATCAACGGAAAACTGGTCGGGCAGCATCCCAGCGGGTATACCGGTTTCCGATACAACATCGGTAAGTTTCTGAATTACAGTCGGCCCAATACCCTGACGGTGTTTGTCGATCCGCGTT
>JAJYGE010000545.1 GCA_021785155.1 Planctomycetota bacterium | reverse complement strand
GGGGAAAAATCGGGAATTCCGCCGCGTGCTGGCCCGCTTTGGATATCGCGTTCATGATATGTTCCGTGTGGCGATTGCGGAAACGATTACGGCTGCGGGCTTAAATCCCGGTGAATCCCGACCGATATCGCCCAAGGAACTGCAATGGCTGCGCACGGTCAGTTCGCCGGAGTATCACGATCAAAAGCGACAGGCCACACAAAAATGGTTTGAACGCAAGGAAATGGAAAAGGAACGCAAGCGGCTGCAACATTCGCCCGCCTCGACCGACTCCCATGCCGCCAGGCCTTCCACCAAGCCGCGACTGCGGGTCGCGCCCCGGAAAGACATCGGCAGAGGCGCAAAATCATGACCGACGTATCGGCATCATGTGAACCGGCATGTTTCAGGTGCCGATGTAACGTCCCGACACGCGAAGGGCGCAAAATGAGTAAAGAATCATGAGTAAGACAATAGAAAGCCAGAATGCTTCAGCGTTGCAGCAGGGTGCCGCCGGTCCGATGGAAAGTCATCCGTTTCTGGAGGTATTAAAGCATCGCGTCATGGTGTTTGACGGTGGCTTGGGCACGCAGATATTTGCGGCCAATCTGACGCTGGCGGATTTTAATAATCTTGAAAACTGCCCGGAAGTGCTGGTGCTTTCGCGCCCGGATGTCATTGAGAACATCCATGAATCGTATTATGCCGCCGGGTCCGATACCGTGGAAACCGATACGTTTGGTGCCAGTAAAATCGTTCTGGCGGAATTCGGCTTACAGGATCGGTGCCGGGAAATAAACAAGAAGGCGGCAACGCTGGCGCGCCACGCCGCGAATAAATTTTCCACGCCGGATCGTCCGCGCTTTGTCGCCGGTTCAATTGGCCCGGGCACCAAAGCCATCACGCTGGGCAATACCACTTTTGATATCATGCACGATTCTTATCTTGAGCAGATTCGCGGCCTATTAGACGGTGGCGTCGATGCGATTCTCATTGAAACGTGCTTTGACCTGCTGCAGGCGAAGGTCGCGGTGATTGCCGCGGTGGACGCCATGACGGAACTGGGCATTCGTGTTCCGATCATGGTGCAGGTGACCATGGAAACCGTCGGCACAATGTTGCTGGGCACGGAAATCAATGCGGTGATTACCACTCTGGAAGCGCTGCCGGTGGATGTTATCGGCATGAACTGCGCCACCGGCCCGGAACTGATGCGCGCCCATGTAGAAACGCTGAGCCAGCATTGCACCCGCTATCTATCCGTGCAGCCCAATGCGGGCCTGCCCGTGTTGCATGAAGGCCGCACGCATTTTCCGCTGGGTGCCGCGGAACTCGCGAAGGCCCATGTCGAGTTTGTGCAGCAGTTCGGCGTTAATATTGTCGGTGGATGCTGCGGCACCACACCCGAACATATCCGCGCGGTTGCCGCCGCGGTAGGGACATTAAAACCCGCGGCCCGCAGTGCCTTTGGCCGGAAAATTGATGCCGCCCATGCCACCGTTTCATCGTTGTATAATGCGGTGGACGCCCGACAGGATAATTCCATTCTCATTGTCGGCGAGCGCACCAATACCAACGGCTCCAAGAAATTCCGTGATTGTCTGCTGGCGGGCGATTGGGATACACTGGTGGCCATTGGGCGGGAGCAGGTTAAAGAAGGCTCGCATGTCGTGGATGTCTGCGTGGATTATGTCGGCCGCAACGGTGTGCCGGACATGACGGATATTGTCCGCCGGTTCGCCAAAGAAGTCACCGCCCCGCTGATGATAGATTCCACGCAGTTGGATGTCATTGAAGCCGGATTACAAGCCGCACCGGGCAAGTGCATTGTCAACTCCATTAATCTGGAAGATGGTGAGGACAAACTTGCGCGCATGGCGGCGTTGCTCAAACGCTACGGTGCCGCAGTGGTCGCCGGCACGATAGATGAAGATAAAACGGAAGCGATGGCCAAAACAGCGGATCGCAAAATTGACATTGCCCAACGGCTTTACGATCTGCTGGTAAATAAGTACGGTATTCCGGAAACGGATATTTATTTTGACCCGCTGATATTTCCCATTGTCACAGGGCAGGAAGAAGTCCGGCGACTGGCCCTGGAAACCATTGACGGCATTCGGCGGATCAGTGAGCAGTTACCCAATTGCCACACCACGCTGGGACTTTCCAATGTTTCATTTGGATTGAAGCCCTACGCCAGACTGGTATTAAACAGCGCTTTTTTTAATGAATGCGTCAAAGCGGGCCTGACGAGTGCCATTGTTCACGCCAGTAAAATTTTGCCGCAGAATAAAATTGAACCGGAGCATTACCAATGGGCGCTGGATCTTATTTATGACCGGCAGCGCGAAGATTATAAACCCCTGCAACTGCTGACAAATCTGGGAGCCCCGGCCAAAGTGGCGGAGGCCACGGAACAACTGCCGCTGGAGGAAAAACTGCGTCGGCACATTATTGACGGTGATAAACAGAAGTTGCCGCAGCACCTTGATGAAGCCATGACCAAATACGCGCCGTTGGACATTATCAACGATCACCTTCTGGCAGGCATGAAAGTGGTGGGCGATTTATTTGGCAGCGGGCAGATGCAGTTGCCGTTTGTACTCCAGAGCGCGGAAGTCATGAAAACGGCGGTTGCCTACTTGCAGCCCTTTATGCCCAAGAGCGAAGGTCAAAGCCGTGGAAGAATGGTGCTGGCAACGGTGAAAGGCGATGTGCATGATATCGGCAAAAACCTGGTGGATATTATTTTATCCAACAATGGCTACACGGTTTATAACCTGGGCATCAAGCAGTCGATTGCCAATATTATTCAGGCGGCCAAAGAACATAATGCCCAGATCATCGGTCTTTCCGGATTGCTGGTAAAGTCAACGCTGGTGATGCGCGATGATTTGCAGGAACTTAATCGCTTAGGCATTGATATTCCCGTGATTCTCGGCGGCGCGGCGCTGACGCGAGGTTATGTGGAAAAAGATCTGCGGGATATTTACAAAGGGCCGTTATTTTACGGCAAAGACGCGTTTGAAGGTTTGCGCGTCATGGATCATGTGGCGACCGGAAAAATTGCGCAGATGCTTGTTCAAACCGGAGAATCGCCGGACCGCGCTGAGTTGCGATGCAAAGGCGGCGTGACAGTTGCGACGCCGGCTCCGGAGGCGGAAACAACCGGCGGCAGCACCGCTGATTTTGTAATCTCCGGCATACGCCGTGATGTGGCCGTGCCGGCGTTACCTTTCTATGGATCACGCGTGGTGAAGGATATTCCGGTTGATGCGGTATTTCCCTACATTGATGAAGTGGCGCTGTTTCGGGGCCAATGGCAATTCAAAAGCGGCGTGATGCCGCGCGATGAATTCCGCAAATGGACGGAAAGCCATGTCCGTCCGATTTACAATCGCATTAAGCAAAAATGCCGCGATATGAACCTGTTGCAGCCGCAGGTGGTGTATGGGTATTTCTGGGCCCAGGCGGACAAAAATGACCTCATTGTGTATGCCGAGGATAAAACAACCGAACGTCTACGCTTCCATTTTCCGCGACAAGTGGGCCGCAAACGCTGGTGCCTTTCGGACTTTTTCCGCCCCGTGGAATCCGGTGAGATGGACGTTCTGGCCATGCAGTGCGTGACCGCCGGTGCGGATGTGGCACCGTACGAAAAGCGGCTTTTTGAACAGGGCGATTTCACCGAATATCTGTACGTCCATGGCATTGGCGTACAGATTGCTGAAGCTCTGGCCGAAATGTGGCATAAACGTGTGCGGCAGGAATTGGGGATTGCGGATAAAGACGGGCCAACGATGCGCGATATTTTCGCGTGCCATTTTCAAGGGTGCCGCTATAGTTTCGGCTACCCGGCGTGTCCGGATTTACAAGATGAGGACAAATTATTCGCCCTGCTGGACCCGGCCCGCATCGGCTGTACGTTATCGGAAAACTGGATGATCCAGCCGGAGCAATCGACATCCGCCATTGTCGTTCATCATCCCGAAGCCCGGTATTTTAATGTTGAATAGTAACTGTGGGCTGAAGCGAGATTGGCAAGGCTTCCAATCCCGGTGGGTATGAAAACTGTCACGCACCGGCCAAGCGCGGATCGGATAAATCCAGGCCATACATAATTTGGTTGTAATCATAGCGCGGAGTCGGATGCGCATTTCCCGAGAATGTTGCGGAATAGGTTCCTTCAAAGTAAATAATTTTGCCGCCCTGCTGATCGAAAAATGGGTGTTGTGTGGGGTTATAAAATGAATAATCCGGATGGGTGGCGATTTTTATCGCACGCGTCCATGGGCCGGTAGGTGCGTCAGCCTGGGCAAACCAGATTTCTCCCAGCAGAGATGTTCCACCGATCTGACCGGCGATCATAATCCATTTCTTCAGATAATCGTTCCAAAAAAATGAGCCTCCATGGATATTCAGGGGTTGGCCGGTGTGAGCCTCTGTAAGCTGAAAGTGAGTTTCATGTGGTTTGATAAGGCCCGCCTTCAGCAGTTTGCGCTCCTGATCAGCGTCCAGCGGTTCGGTATCGCGTTTCCATCCCCACATGATTTTCCCGTCAGGCCCACGGTCCATTTTGGAGTTCACTCCGCGATAAGCAGTTCCGGATGCCAGGCAGGTAAAGCCTTCGTAAGAGTCGCTGTCCGCCAGCGCCGCCAGATCAGCCCGGGCTCGCGCCGTCGGAAACCCAAACTGGGGACAAAAGAGTCGATATTCAACGCCGCCATCTCTATAGACTGCCGGATGACCGCTCGGAAATCTCCAGGTTTCCGAGCTGGAAAAGTCGGCATATTTCCGGAAGATGCGTGCTTGGTCATCCCAGAGGGCCAAGCCCTGATCCAGCAACTTGGTCATTCCGGCGTAGCGTCCGTAGCGCGTCACCATCAATTCCCGGCCAGCCTTTGACGCAATGACCGTTAAGCCATCCAGCCATACCACGCCGCCGGGTTCGTCAGGTAATGGGCACATCGCCCGGCAAAATCCAGTCTTCTGGTCCGTGAAGTAGCGCAGGTTGATGCCGACATCAGGATTCAATCCGCCCTTTCCCGGCACATCGGACAGCGCGCCGGACGATCTAAAATTTCCCAGCGGGTAAGCCGGCTGCAAAGTATCGCCCCATATCCAGTGTATCTTGCCGCGATATATAACCGCCTGCACGGAGTCCTGCCCCAGCACGTTACCGTTGAGCAGCGGCTGACGGATGGGTGTGGGATGGCCGAGCATCACGCTGTCTCGGTATATGCCTTCACCGGTGATGCGGTAAAGACGATGGGCAATATTATTGCGTTTGATAGTGATGATTGCCGATGCGCCGGGTTTTAGATCCAGGGCAACCCCGGCATAACCAAATCCATCTTTGGGATATTCATAACCCGGCGAGGAAACAAAGAAATACGTTTTCTTATTTTCAAGCCCCGTCCCTTCCACAGCCGCGTAGCCGGCGCTATCGGTATAGTACCGAATGTTGTTGACCGTTCTGAGTTCCACCAACGGCACGCCGCGCCCGGTCTGGGCATCCATTACATGAATGCCAAAACAGTGCGAGCTTTCCTGGCCCGCTGGGGTAAGGGCCACAGCTTGACCATCCGCGCCGGCCAACCGAGCCCCCAAGCCCCCACCGACAACGAGACTTTCCGCCAGCAGTTCCCTTCGATTCATTCGCCGCCCCATTGTCAGCTCCTTCTTCGACCCACCTTTATTGCGATTTCGTCGTAACACAAGATAAACCCCGCCGACGACATTTTCCACCATCGTGCGGTCAAACCAGCCTCGGGAACTAAAGCTGGATCTCTTCAAGAGGTGATTTTTGCGTCCAGCTTGTACGTACCTGACGTCGCCTTGAAAATTGAACGCCCATGGCGCACGCCTTGAAAGTTTAATTCCGGCAGAGAAACGGCGGGGCGCCCGGACTCTCGTATCGCCTTGACATCCGAGTGCGGAAAATAAATTATTGCGGTACTGCCGACGGGAACGGTGATATCCAGATCGAATCGCTTATTGTTGCGCCGCCAGGCACTTTCAATCCGACCATAGGGTGAAAAATGATGGGCCTTAACGAAGCTTAATCCACGAGGACAAACCGGATACACAATGAACCGGCGAAATCCCGCTACCCGTGGGTCGGGCTTAATACCCGCCAGGTATTGAAAGAGCCACGCGCAGACACTGCCAAACATGGGATGGATGTGGGAACCCATGCCATTCCAATTTTCCCACAATGTTGTGGCACCATGCGCTATCTGCCAGCCGTAACTCGGATAGGTGGTCTGGCTCATTAACGCCAAGGCTAAATCGGCGCGTCCATGGGTTGTCAGCACCTCCAGGACCAGCGGCGTGGCCAGTATTCCAGTATCAAAATGACGTTGGGTTTCGTTTTCAAGGTGATCAACGAGATTGGCAAAGACCTTACCCCGCGACGCCGGCGGCACGATGTCAAACGCCAGCGGAAAAACATTCGCACCCTGCCGCTCAATGGAATAGCCGCTTCGCGTGGAATTCAAAAACGCGGCATTCACCGCGCGCGCCGCGCGCCGGGCACCTTGCTTAAAACCGCCAACATCCGCGGGCCGATGAACGATTGCGGCTATGCGCGCCATCAAATCACAGAGATGGGCAAGGTAGCAGGTGTTAACCAGTTCCGGTGGAATCGCAATGGTATCCGGTGTGGCCCAATCGCCCAGACACCATCCGCCCGGTTCTTCATGCGTAATAATTCCGGCACCGTTGGTACACGATTGAAGAAAAGCCACCCATTTTTTAATTGTCTCATAGTGTTGGTCGAGAATACGGCGATCACCGTAATAAAGATACACATACCAGGGGATCAGCACACAGGCTGCCCCCCACGCCGGTCCTCCACCGCCACCTTCAAAAGGTGCGGTGTGCGGAATAAATCCGCTGTGCGGCCCCTGCGCATCGGCAAGGTCCTGTGCCCATTTGATGTACAAGCGGTGCATGTCAAAAGAGTATATTGCGGGCTGGGCGGATAGATGTCCATCCGCCCCATATCCAAGCCTTTCCCGGTGCGGGCAATCCATCGGCACCGCACCATGCAGTGCGGCCAGTTCCGTGCGTTGATAATTGGCGTAGATGTCATTCAATAATGGGCTGGAACATGTAAACGCACCATGTTGTTTCACATCCGTATGCACCAATCGGCCCGTAATGGCCCGCGCCTCCGGGGGCGTAACGCATCCGGTGATCTCGATATATCGGAATCCATGCCAGGTAAACCGCGGTTCATACATCTCTTCGCCGACACCTTTGGCAATGTACATATCGCATTGACCATAGCGCAGACCGGAGTCTTCAATGTAATGAATTTGGATTTTTGTGCCGGCAGGCTGGCGTGCTTTCAGGCGCACCCATCCCGCGAAATTCTGACCGAAATCAAATCCGTAAACGCCCGGCTTGGGCTGAAATACCTGGCCTTCCAAACCGCGCACTGGTTCGGTCACTGCTGTTGCGGGCAAATCCCCAACGACCTGGTCGCGGGGGGCCATCTGCGCCCCCAGAGAGCCGGTCGGTGCCGAGATTGCCCGTGCCGTCGGCCACCCTGAATCATCAAAATCCGCCCGACACCATGCGGGAATTTCCATGCGCGCATCGTAGGTTTCTCCGGTAAAAATCGCATCTTGAAGAATAGGCCCGGTCGTGACCTTCCACTGCGGCGTGGTGACAACGAGATCTGAGGTGCCATCCGTGAATTCCAACCGTATCTGTAAAATCAACCGCGGCTGACCGTACCACATCCAGCCTTCCGCCCGGCGGGCACGCTGGTTGTACCACCCGTTGCCGAGAATGACGCCCACCGCATTACGTCCGGAGCGCAACTGGCCAGTAATGTCATGCGTGTTGTACAGGACTCTTTTAATTCCGTTATCACGCACCGGATACAGCAAATGGGCAAGATGCCGCCGGCTGTAATCCGTCTGCGCGGGAGCCAGCACTTGATTCCCGACTTTAGCTCCGTTCAAATAAAACTCGTAATAGCCCAGACCGCTGATATACGCGCGTGCGGACTTCAGCGATTTATCAATCTGAAAGGCCGTTCTGAAGTAAGGCGCAGGCGGTGTGTCAAAGGAATCGGCGTTTTCAATCGTCGGTGCGCCAATCCATGTGCTATGCCAGTCCGTTGGTTCAAGGAGCCCCATCTCCCATGCTGCCGGCGCACTCCATGCGCCGGGAATTCCATTCTGATCCCAAATCCGTACCTTCCAATAACACCGCAAGCCGGATCGCAGGACGTGGCCGTTATAAACCACTGCCACAGATTCTTCCGACATAACTTGGCCGGAGTTCCATAAGTTGCCGTGATCGCTGGCCAGTATCGCCGGATCACTGGCGACCAGAATCTCATAAGCGGATTGCTGATACCCGGGTGCTCCGTATGTCAGTTGCCAGCCCAGCTGCGGCTTGGGGGTATCAATGCCCAGCGGATCAACCATGAATTCACAAGTCAGATGGTGTGCCTGCGCCGAGGAAATAAAGGCGCGCGTTCGCAACGCGGTGGCGGAATCCGTCGTTCCCATGGCACACCAAGCCGAGGCACCAGCAACGGCCAGGCCAAGAAATTTACGACGAGCCATTCCATGGGAACTCCCGCTCTCACCAGATGGTTCCGGCGGGGCGGAGGGACTGTGTGGTTCCGGTCGTCCACCGGCGGTCTTTCCATCAGATGAACAGTCCATGTTTTTCAAACCTCTTTCTTACCTTATAAACGCCCGTATCCTGCCAATATTTGGCCGCTTGAATTAATCTCCCGTGGACAGCGATGGCGGCGCATCACCGCGTGCGGCACCCCAGTGTTTGTTGGGCATAGCCCCGGCGATCACATTCCAGGTGCCGCCCCGAAATACCATCCGCTCCGGTAACCACGGTTTATTCAGCGGTTTGCCGTCCAGCGTTGCCGATTGG